>JAFDZF010000203.1 GCA_018267055.1 Bacteroidota bacterium | reverse complement strand
CGGTATAGCCCTCGCGGGCGGCGTCGTACCGCTCCTGGTCGAACGCGATGTCGGCCTTGGCGATGGCCGCGCGGTAGCGGGCGTTGCGTTCAGCATCGGCCTGCTCCTTGTTCCGCTGCTCGGCGGCCAGGCGGTCGCGCTCGGCGGCATCCTGGGCAGCTTTCTGCCGGTCGGCCTCGGCCTTGGCCGCCTGCTCGTCCAGGATGCGCTGGATCTCGGCCAGGCGGTCCGTGGGATGCTTCTCCCCGGGCTTCACGTCCAGGGCCTCGGTGTAGGCCGTCCGGGCGTCCTCGTACTGCTTGCCGGTGAAGGCCTTGTCGGCCTTCGCGATCAGCGTGGAGTAGCGCTGTTCCAGATCGGCCTTCTCGCGCGCCAGGCGGTCGGCCTCGGCCTTGGCCTTGGCATCGGCGTCCAGCTGCTGCTCGATGGCGGCGATGCGGTCCTTCGGGTGCTGTTCATCGGGCTTCAGGCCCAGGGCGTCCTTGTAGTCGTTGAGCGCCTCGCTCAGCTTCTTCGTGTCGAAGTTCTTGTCCGCGCGGGCGATGAGCGCACTGTATCTGGCCTCCAGTTCCTGGCGCTTCTTCTCCTCGGCGGCCTGCTTGGCCAGTTCGGCGAGCTTGGCGTCGATCTCCACGATCCGCTCCTTCGGCCGGTCCTCCTGTGGCTTCACCCCCAGGGCTTCCTGGAACTTGGCCTTCGCCTCGGTGTAGTTCTCCGCGGAGAACAGCTGTTCCGCGCGGTCCATCAGCGCCTGGTACTTGGCGTCCAGCTCCTTGGCCTTCTTCTCCTCCTCGGCCTTGCGGGCGGCATCGGCGATGGCCTTGTCGATGGCGGCCAGCTGGTCCTTCGGGTACTTCTCCGCCGGCTTCAGCCCCAGCGCCTCGGTGTATTTCGCCTTGGCATCCTCCCAGGCCTGCCCCTGGAACGCCTTGTCGGCCGCAGCGATGGCGGCCTGGTATTTCCCGTCCAGCTCTTTCGCCTTCTTGTCCTCTTCGGCCTTCTTCGCCAGCTCTTCCAGCTTCTTGTCGATGGCCGCCAGCTGGTCCTTCGGGTACTTCTCCGCCGGCTTCAGCCCCAGCGCCTCGGTGTATTTCGCCTTGGCATCATCGTACTTCTCGCCCTTGAACGCGGCATCGGCGGAAGCGATGGCGGCCTTGTACTGCTCCTCCAGCTCCTTGGCCTTCTTCTCCTCCTCGGCCTTCTGGGCCAGCTCGGCGAGCTTCTTGTCGATGGCGGCCAGCTGGTCCTTCGGGTACTTCTCTTCCGGCTTGATGCCCGATGCGTCGGTGTACTTGGCCTTGGCCTGGTCGAAGTTGTTCGCCGTGAAGGCGGCATCGGCCGCGGCGATGGCGGCCTTGTACTTGGCATCGAGCTCCTTGGCCTTCTTGTCCTCCTCGGCCTTCTTCGCCAGCTCCTCCAGCTTCTTGTCGATGGCCGCCAGCTGGTCCTTCGGGTATTTCTCCTCGGGCTTCAGGCCGGCGGCCTCCGTGTACTTGGCCTTGGCGTCGTCGTATTTCTCGCCCTTGAACGCGGCGTCCGCGGCGGTGATGGCGGCCTGGTACTTCGCGGCCAGCTCCTTGGCCTTCTTCTCCTCTTCGGCCTTGCGCGCCAGGTCGTCGATGAAGGCCTGGCACTCCTTCATCTTCTGCTTGGGGTAGGCCTCTTCCTCCTTCACGTCGCTGGCCGCCTCGTACTTGGCCTTGGCGCCGGCATAGTCCTTCTTGCCGAAGAGGTTGTCGGCCTCCTTCAGCAGGGCGGCGTACTGCTCGTTCTTCTTCTTGTCGCCCTCGAGCTCGTCGAGCTTCATCTTGGCGTCGCTCAGGCGCGCGGTGGCCTTGGCATCGCCGGACCGGATCGCGAGCGCGCCGGTGAAGCTCTCCACGGCCTTCTTGTAGTCCGCCGCGGTCATGGCCGACTCGCCCTGCGTCATCAGCTTGGCGTATTCCGCGTCCGCGCCGGCCTCGCGCTTCTTCTTGTCCTCGTACTCCTTCATCAGCCGGTCGATCTCCGAGCGGATCTGCGCGGTGTACTGGAGGTCCCACGACATTTCGTTCGTGGTGGGATCGATCTTGGCCTTGCCGATGGGCTGCTGCAGCACGGAGAAATCGATGCCCGGCAGCTCGTTGAAGAGGTTCACCTCCACGTTCATGCCGTGGCCGCCGGCCCGCTCCTCTTCGGGCACGTTGCGCGTGTCGATGGTGATGTTCTTGCTCACCATGCCCGGCTTGGCATAGAGCAGCTTGTACTCGCTGCCGTAGTCCAGGTTGAACTCGTACTTGCCGCTGGCGTTGGTGACCGCTTCGGCCAGCTTGCTGCCGTTCTTGAACACCGTCACCGTGATGCCATCGAGCTTCTTGGCGGTGAACTGGTCCTTCACCGTGCCGTACACGTACACGTTGTCCACCTGCGCCTGCGCGGAAAGGCCGGCGGCCAGGAGGAGGAGCACGAAGAGCGAGCGCAGTGGTCGGCGAAGGAAGGATGCGGCCATGCTGGTCCTCCGTGCCCTGGTCCCGCGGCACGAAGAGCCGCAAAATACGACATCTTTAGCCGGGCGTCCGGCCGGGACCGGGCGCGCCACGACAAGCCCATGTCCAGCATCTGGGAACGTACCGCTTTCCTCGACGGACCGCACCTGGCCGTGGTGGGGTCCGGCATCGTGGGGCTCTTCACCGCCCTGCACTACCAGCGCCGCTTTCCGCACCACCGGGTGGTGGTGCTGGAACGCGGTCCCCACCCCAGCGGGGCCAGCGTGAAGAACGCCGGCTTCGCCTGCTTCGGCAGCCCGAGCGAGCTGCTGGCCGACATCGCGGCGGAGGGCGAAGCGGTGGCCCTGGCCCGCGTGGAGGAGCGCTGGCGTGGCCTGCTGGAGCTGCGGGCCGAGCTGGGCGATACGGCCATCGGGTTCGAGCCCACGGGGGGCTATGAGCTGTTCCATGCACTTGATGCGCGGTACCCGCAGGTGGTGACCGGGTTCGATCGGCTGAACCAGGCCCTGCACGGAATCTTCGGCCGTACCGTCTATACCTGGCGCGATGCCGATACCGCCGGCTTGGGATTGCGCACCGCCCACCTGGCCTTCACGGACCTGGAAGGCCCCCTGGACAGCGGCCTGCTGGTGCGCACCCTGCTCCAACGGGTGGCCGCCGCGGGCGTGCATGTGCAGTGGGACCGGCCCGTGGAACGCTGGGAGGAAGGGCCCGAAGGCGTGGTGATCCGGTGCGCCGGGGGCATCGCCCTGCGCGCCGCCCGCGTGGTGGTGGCCACCAACGGCTACCTGCGCGAGCTGCTGCCCCAGGCCGATGTGCTGCCCGCCCGCGGGCAGGTGCTGCTCACCGCCCCCATCGACGGCCTGCGCCTGCGGGGCACCTTCCACGCCGAAGAGGGCTATTACTACTTCCGTGACTACCACGGCCGCGTATTGCTGGGCGGCGGGAGGCAGTTGGACAAGGCCGGTGAGACCACCACCGCCGACGCCACCACCCCGCTGATCCAGGAAGCGCTGGAGCGCCTGCTGCGCGAGGTGATCGTTCCCGGGCAGGCCTTCACCATCGAACAGCGGTGGAGCGGCGTGATGGGGTTCCGCACCCAAGGCAAGTCCCCGCTGGTGGAAGCGGTCTCCCCCCGGGTGGTGGTGGCCGCGGGGCTCAGCGGCATGGGCGTGGCCATCGGCATCCGCGTGGCGCGGAAAGCCGCGGCCCTGGCGGCGGAATAAGGCCGGCCGGTCCTGGGCCCCTACAGCGATGAGGTCCCCACGGCGGATCCCCCGCCCCGTTAATTTCGCGGCGGATGCAACGGATGCTGGCATATGGGCTGATCGCTGTGATGGCCCTGCCCTTCGTCCTCACCGCTACCATCATCGTCCGCTTCCACCTGGAGCGCGACCGCATCATCCGCGAGGTGTGCGTGCAGCGCGCCGTGCCCGAGGCCAAGCGCACCTGCCACGGCCAATGCCACCTGAAGAAGCAGCTCGATGAGGAGCAGGACGCCGGACCGACGGAAGCCCCTTCCCCGCTGCGCGTGGAACTGCGCGTAGAGCCGGCCATCACGCACGATACCCGGCCGATGGCCGTCGGCCCCACCGCTTCCCTGCGGTGCTACGGCCCGGCCCTTTCCGCCCCGCTTCCCGAGGGCTTCCTGTCCCTCGCCGATCCGGTGCCTTGGTGCTGAGTTGATCCGGGCCTACGCGGCCTTCCGTTCAACCTCAACACCGATCACATGCACCGTTCCTTCCTGCTCGGTGCGATGCTGTGCGCATCGCTCTGGGCGACGGCCTGCGATGTGTGCGGGCTCTTCCTGGGCGTGCTGCCCAACGACCGCCGCACCACCGTGGGTCTTTTCTGGCGCTACCGCCTGATGCGGGGCACCACCATGCTGCCGAACACCTCGCCCATGCTGCTGGCCAAGCATGGCGACCATGCGCAGGAGGGCGTTCCCTCCACCCGGGTGCCCATGACCGAGCTGGTCAACGTGCTGGAGCTGCGGGCCGACCTGCGGCTCAGCGCGCGCTTCTTCGCCATCGGCTCGTTGCCGCTGACCAATACCTACCGGAGCGTCAACGGATACCGCATGGTGGACGCCTACGGCCCGGGCGACCCGTTCGTGCTGCTTCGCTACCAGCTGCTGAACACGCGCTGCAAGGCCGATGAGGTCCGCACCGTGCACCGGCTCCTGGTCGGCGCCGGGCCCAAGGTCCCCCTGGGCCGCAACGACCTGCGCAGCAATGGCGAGCTGGTGAGCCCGGACATCCAGCTGGGCACCGGCTCGTGGGATGCGCTCGCCTCCATCGAGTATGCCGTGCGCCGCGGCCGCACCGGCGGGGGCCTGTCCGTGCTCGGCCGCTACAACACCGCGAACGGCCATGGCTACCGCCTGGGCCATGGCCTCAGCATGACCGGCGAAGTGTTCCACCGCTTCGGCTCCGACACGCTCAGCGTGGCCCCCGTGGTGGGCGCCTATGCGGAGTTCATGGGCTACGACCACGACGGAAGCACCACGCTCCGGGGCACCGGCGGCACCACCGTCTTCGGCCACTTCGGCGCCCGCGTCTGGTGGAAGCGCTATGCGCTCTCCACCTTCTATCAGCCCGCCCTGCTGAACAAAGAGGGCATCGACATCACCCCCACCCGGCAACGCATCGTGGTGGGCATCACCTACAACCTCGACAACGCTCGATCATGAACGACCTCAAGCTCATCGCCCTCCTCACGGCGGGCACCCTCTCGATCACCGCCTGCAAGAAGGACAGCGCGACCCCTCCAGCCACGCCCTCCACCCCGACCACCGGCACGGTGAAGATCAACCTCGGCTACCACTGGGGTGTGCCCGAGTTCGTGCTGGGCACCACCTACACCGACGGGGCAGGCCATGCCGTCCAGTTCTCGGCCCTCAAGTTCTTCCTCAGCGAGACGCACCTGGAAAGCGGCGGGAACGTCATCGCCGACTTCCACGACAGCTTCATCCTGGCCGACGCGGCCGAAGAGGCCAGCCACACCGTGGGCACGGCCGCTCCCGGCTCGTTCGACCATGTGGAGATCGTCATCGGGCTCGACAGCGAAACCAACCATGCGGACCCCACGCTGGCGGGAGCCCCGCTGAACGACCCTTCCATGCACTGGTCGTGGAACCCGGCCGCCGGCTACAAGTTCCTGGTGCTGGAAGGACGCGTGGACGATGATGGCGACGGCGTGGTGGACGCGGCGGACCCCGAGTTCGTGTACCACTGTGCCACGGACGATGCGCTCCGCACCCTCTCCGCCGCGCATGAGGGAACGATCACGGCCGGCGGCACCATCTCCATGCACGTGCATGTGCGCGTGAACGAGCTGGTGAACGGCGTGGACATGCTCGCCACCCCGATGGGCATGGGCTACGAGCCGGTGAACATCCAGCTGATGGACAACCTGGTGAACGCTATGGAGGTGGAGTGATCCTCTAGCGCCCCTGCCGGCATGCCCGGGGCACGGTCCCACCTGGAGCCGTGCCCCCGCATGGCCTGCCGCGCCGGGGGCCCATCGGACCATCGGATGAGATCGACCTGGATGATCCCGGTGCTGGGCGGCTGCCTGCTCTCCACCGGATGCCTCAAGGACGGCGTGGACCCGCCGCAGGGCGGGCAAGACGCCCGCGTGGACCTCGTGTTCCGCTACCACTGCAACGGCCGGCCTTTCCATGCGGACAGCTTGTACCGGGACGGGTTCGGCACGTTGGTCCGCTTCGACCACGTACGGTTCGCGCTCGTGGGTGCGGCGCTGCTCGGCAATGAGGGGCAGCCCATGGGCCACTGGCCGGCGGCGACCTTCGTGGCCGACCTGTCGGTGCCCGACCAAGCCATCGCCCTGGAGACCGCTCCGGCCGGCGAAGTGCACTGGATGGATACGCGCACGGTGCTTCCGGAGGACCGCGGCGGTGCCCTGGACAGCCTCTGGGCCACAGGGCCCGATGGGCCCTTCCAAGCCGTGCTCGACGTGCGCGGCGTCTGCGACAGCAATGGCGATGGGAGCATCGATGCCGGGGACGCCCCGTTCCGCATCACCGTGGCACCGGCCCCCGCGGACCCGGTGCTCCGGCTGCATAGCCACTGCATCGTTCCGGCCACCGGAAAGGCCGACCTCCCCGTCTGGGTCGACCTCGAAGCGCTGCTGCATGACATCGACCTGCCCGATGCCCCCGTCACCATCGGCACCGGGCCTTATGCCACGCAGGCCCTGGCCAACCTGCGCACACGCGCACTTGGCGACGACAACATACCGCGCTGAGCAGGAGCGGCAGGGCCGATCCGCTCAGCCCCGTGAGGGCGTGATGGCGTCGGTGGCCTGACCATCCCCTCCGGGTACCGATGCCTTGCGCGGACCGGGGCCGGTGTTGTTGCGCGGCTGTGCGGGCGCTGCCGGTGCCTTCACCTCCCTGTGCCACGCGTCGCCGAGGGAATCCGGGAAGAAGCGGTTGGCCAGCGTCGCGAATTCATCCCCCCGCACGAACATGCCCGCATCGATCTCCGTGATCTCCCGTTTGCCGCATGCGGCCAGCAGCTCCATGGCACCGCGCAGCGTGTTCCGGTGGAAGTGGTACACGCGCTCGCTCTTGTCGGTCACCACCAGCCCGTGCATCAATGCCTTGTTCTGCGTAGCCACGCCGGTGGGGCATTGGTTGGTGTTGCAGCGCAGCGCCTGGATGCAGCCCAGCGCGAACATGAAGCCGCGCGCACTGTTGCACAGGTCCGCGCCGATGGCGAGCATGCGCAGCAGCGACGCGGCGGTGAGCACCTTGCCGCTGGCGATCACCTTGATCCGGTGGCGCAGCTTGAAATGCAGCAAGGTGGTATGGACGAAGATGAGCGCCGGCTCGATCGGCAGGCCCACGCTGTCACTGAACTCCAATGGTGCCGCGCCAGTGCCGCCCTCGGCCCCGTCCACGGTGATGAAATCGGGCAGCGGCGCCCCTTCGGCCATGGCGCGGCAGATGTCGACGAACTCCTCGGTACGGCCGATGCAGAGCTTGAACCCCACGGGCTTCCCACTGGACAGCGAGCGCAGCTGGTCCAGGAAGTGCAACAGGCTCTTCGCATCGCTGAAGGTCGTGTGGCCAGGCGGTGAAAGGACCATCGTGTGGGGCCGCACGTGACGGATGCCGGCGATCTCCGGCGTGTTCTTGATCGCGGGCAGCACGCCACCGTGGCCGGGCTTCGCGCCCTGCGAGATCTTCAGCTCGATCATGCGCACCTGCTCGTGCGCCGCCTT
Source organism: Bacteroidota bacterium (assembly GCA_018267055.1). Taxonomy (GTDB): domain Bacteria; phylum Bacteroidota; class Bacteroidia; order Flavobacteriales_F; family PHOS-HE28; genus PHOS-HE28. The sequence goes on along the minus strand of JAFDZF010000203.1, from coordinate 13,018 downwards.
TTCGCGGAAGAGCCCGGGGTCGAACGCTCCGTCCAGCGTGCGGCAGCCGAAGTAGGCCGTGCCGATCTGCCACACGAGGTCGCCGCCGTTGCGCAGGTGGTAGGCGCTCAGGCCGCCTTCCCCGGTATTGTGGTAGAAGCCGCCCTTCTTCGCGCCGGCGTTCAAGGCAAGTACCGCGTTGGCGCTCAATGCGCCGAAGCTCATCGCGGAGATGTTCAGGAGCGAGGCCTCGTACGGCTGCGTGCATCGCTCACCGCCGATGTGGATGCGCGGGGGCTCTTCCCGTACGGGCGAGGGGTAGATCGAATGGCGCAGCCCCTCATAGTCATCCGCCGTCAGTTCCAGCTGCGTGCCGAACGGCGTGGTGTCGTCCACGTTCTTCGCGCGGCGGTAGGCAAGCTCGCGCTGCTGCCGGCTGAACGGCCGGCCATCGGTATTGCGCTCGATGAAGTATTGCTGCAGCTCGGGGGCGATGAACTCGAACAGGTAACGGAAATACCCGACCAGGGGGAAGTTCCGCAGGATGGTATGCCGCCGCTGCAGGATATCGTACATTCCCAGTGCGATCAGCGGAACGACCACCAGCAGGGCCCAGAGAAAGGCCGGATGCAGAAGGCCGAGCACAACGATCAACGCGACCGATACGGAAGCGATGGTATAGAAGAGCGATCGCATGGTCCCGGGCTAGTGAACAAACTTAGTTCCAGGCCTGTACATCATGCATTTCTTGGAGGGGTCTCCCCTGCGCTTCCAACGCGTCCCTGGACCTGACCGTGCCAGTTCGATGCTTCGTGGGAGGGCCGGTATAAATGGGAGGTCCCTCTGCTTGCATGCGAAAGGCCGTGGGCTTCGTGCACCTTTCATGGCTCCGTTGAGCCTTCGCACGATCGTTCGCTTTCACACGGGCGGTAGTGGATAGAACGCGCATTCTTGGCGGTTGCAGCGCAGGCCACTTGTCTACTTTTCGCCCCCCCTGCGGCACGTTAGCCGCATCGATCAACATGCTTCGTTCTCTTGCCCTTGTACCAATGCTTGCGCTATGCGCAAGCAGCACGCTCCACGGCCAAACGATCGACGCACCCGAATGGGCCGACGTTCCCTTCAAGGCGCCCAATAAGCGTCCCATGTCCATACATGGGCCCGAGTGCGCATCGGATGGCCGGGCGTTCACCGTCGTCAGCACCACGCTCGCCATGGGCAACTGGATCGGCTACGTCTTCCCGCCCAAGGATGAAGGCCCAGCGGTAGCCACGCCCTTGGTGCTGCCGAAGGAGCAGAAGAACCACAACAACCTCAACGCGTTCTTCGTCAGCGGTGGCAGCCCCTGGATCATCTATGACGATTGGGACAAGGCCACCGGCGAGGTACACCTGTTCGCCCAACGCTACACCACGTCGAGCTTCACCCCCGATGAAGGCCCCATACCCCTGGGGGTGATCCCGCTCGACGCGCGCTCCTACGATGGGGCGCATCTGCACATCGAGGTGATCCCCTCCCCCGACCGCACCAAGATGCTCTTCCTCTTCGACGATATCCAGTCCGGCGGCATCAAGCTGGCCATGTGCTGGGTGACCGACACCGACCTGAACGTGCTGTGGAAAGGCGCATACCGCATTCCGGTGCAGGCCATGGGATCCTATTCCAGTGCCTTCCTGCTCGACAATGGCCATGCCTACATGCGCGTGCACGCCGTGGTGCTGAACGGCGACAATGTGAAGGAGAAAAAGGACGGGTCCGTGGCGGTGAAGACCGAGACGCACGTGTCGAAGTACAGCCGCGATACCTGGTATGAGCTGCACGGCGAAACCTTCCAGAAGTGGGATGCCAAAGTGCCTGGCATGCCCGGGAACTTCATCGGCCAGCCGGTGATGGCGGAGGGTTCCGTGGTGATGAACGGCGTGCTTTCCTCGGACGAGGAAGGGCGGAAGCGGGACAAGCACCTGATCTGGGTACAGGCCCGTATGAGCGAAGCGTTCGTTCCTGAGCCGATCGCCAGTGGTCGCAGCATCCTGGAGGCGGAGGAAGTGGAGGTCTGCGCAGCCCAGCGCACACCATCGGGTGCCACCTACGTGCATGCCTTCACGGCCGGCCACCTGTATCTCTTCAAGATCGGTACGGACCACACGCTGGAATGGGAGCACGAAGCGCCATGGGGTTCGAACGAAGCCTATGTGCAGGGTGAACATCTCCTCATGCCGATCCTCGGCCTACAAGGCGATCTGAAGGATGCCCAGGCAGGGAAAAAATGGAGCGATCATCCATATACCGGCACCGGCTATATCCCCATGATCATGATCTGGGATCCATCCGGTGCGCACACGGTACAAGGCCTCTTACCTGACGGTGTCGGCCGCTCGGGCTTGCGTGCCTACAGCGGGCATTTCGACACCATCGATGCCTGCGGCTGTTTCGTGGACCACAGCCAGGAAAAGGAACACCCCGGCCTGGTGCGCGTCTGCATCCAGTAAAGGACGCCTCGTCCACCCGCTCATGATCCGCCCGGTCCGGAGGGGCCTTGTCATGAGCAGCGGAAGCATGGGCGTGGAGATGCCCAAGGACCTGCGTGAAGGAGAACCGCCATCGCTTGAATTTGGGACAAGCGGCGCTCCCAGGAGCAATAAGGGCCATGGGCAAGATCGCATGGACGAGGGTCCATTCAAGTGCCCTGCCTGGCATGATCACCAGGCGCATCGGCACGGGGCCTGTTTTGAGCGTTACGACTTGCGGAACCATACCTTCCCTGGTCTCCCCCATGCCCAGGCGGACAGCTCTCGTAATATGGGCACTCGCTCATCACCATGAACAGGATCCGGTCCTTCCGCAGACGCTCATCGTGTGAGGTCATGCACCCCGAATGACCTCGGACCCAAAGGCAGCGGTTATCGACACTTTCTTGCAACCAGTCTCAACGCAAAAGCCCCCGACTTGCGCCGGGGGCCTTGCTGCTCTAAGAGCCTCCTGTCAGATTTGAACTGACGACCTGCTCATTACGAATGAGCTGCTCTACCGCTGAGCTAAGGAGGCCTTCACATCCCGCCCGAACGGTCGAGCGGGGCGGCAAATGTATGCGACCGCCCCGCTCGCCGCTCCATGGATGCGCGGATCCTTATTCCACCGTGAACCGGGCGGCACCGAAGCCGTCCACCCGGAGCGTGTAAAGGCCGCGGGCGAAGGACGACACGTCGAAGCGCTGGGTGGGCGTGGCGGCCCGGACCTCGTCCACCACCACACGGCCCACGCCATCCACGATGGTGACGTGGCGGCGCCCCTCGGCCGACGGCAGGCGCAGGAAAAGCGCTTCGTGCGCCGGGTTCGGGAACAGGCGGAGATCCATCCCCACGGGCTCCTGCACGGCGGTGGCGGTGCGGACGTCCAACGCCAGGCGGCCGGGGCTCACGCTCACCGGCACGGTGTTCAGCACGGTGCCATCGTGGGCCATCACGTGCAGGTCACCGGAGCTCACATAGTCCGTGGTGGTCACGTACATCACGTCGTTGATCGGGTCCTCGATGATGCCGTACACGTTGGGCGAGGTGGCCAGGGTGTCCTCCACGGCATCGACCGCGGTGTTGTACCGGGCCAGGTGCCCCACGGCATACTCCAGGAAGTAGATGCGGCCATTGGCGCTGAGGGCCGACGCCGCGCAGCTGCTCGCCTGGGCCACGTTGTTGGTATAGGCCAGCTGCCCGTTCCCGAGGCCGATCTTGCTGACGCTGCTGCCGGTGAAGTCGGTGTTGTTGAAGGTGTAGAGCACGTCGCCGTCCACCATGATGTTCTCGGGGTTCCGGCCGTCGGGACCCAGATCGATGCCGCCCTCGTAGGTCTCGGAGGCGAGGTCGAGCACGCCCACCATGCCCAACAGGTTGGGGAGGTCGAACGCATTGTTCACCGCGAAGTAGGCCTTGTCCCCCGCCACCTGGACGCCGTCACAGGCATAGGGCAGGTCGGTGGTGGAGATGTGGTAGAGGGGCTCCAGCGTGTTCTTGTCGAACACCTCCACGAAGTGCGGGATGGGCCCGAAATCGCCCTTGGTGCAGACGAGCTGGTCGTTCCAGATGGCGAAGCGGCGGATGCCCTTCACCGTGGTCCGGCCCAGCAGCTCGTAGCTGTCCGCATCGTACTTCAGCAGCAGGGTGTCGGCGCCGACGTAGATGGCCCCCGCGTCCACCAGCACGTAGGTGCCGAAGCGGGCATCGGCGATGGTGGCCACGGACTGGTAGGCGCCCGAGGCCGGGTCATAGCTGCCCAGGGTGACCGGCACGGCCTGCACCTGGTCGGCATAATCGTAGCGGCCCTCGTTGAGCACCACCACTTGATGCACGGTCTGCTGGGCTTCCGCCGTGCCGTGGAAGAAGAGCGTTGTCGTGGCCAACGCCGGGGCCAGAAGTAGAGAACGGTACATGGACAAAGGGTTTTGCGCCTTCTTCACCGGAAGGCAGGTTGAACGAAAGGCCCGGGAGGGACGGATGCCTGTACCGCAAGCACCCGGCCTTGTTCCCGAGGCCGTGGACGGATGCTTGCTGGCAGGTCTTCTGGCTCACCCCCCTGCCCGCCGCGCCTTCCCGTCCCGCGGGAGCGGCACAGTGGCGTCGTGCGGTGGGCGTCGAAGGTTCACAGCTGCGGGAACAGCTCCCGGATCGCACGGGATTCCCTTTTCACCCCGACGGATCGGGGACCACCAAGCAGCGGCGAAGGTAACCGCCGGAACGCACGCGGCTATCTTGGCCGCATGAGCGCCTATGAGCTGCGGCCGGTGGCCACCGACGGGGCCGGCATCCGGTCGGTGACCGCCCTGCTGCGCCGGGTCTTCCCCGACGCCGGGCACTTCACCGAGGAGGTGCTGCGCTGGCAATACGGGGCCAACCCGAACGGCACCGCCGTGGGCACCAATGCCTGGCTCGGCGATGCATTGGCGGCGCACTACGTCACCCTCCCGGTGGCCGCACAGGTGGAGGGCCGGACGGAACGGGGCCTGCTTTCCCTGAACACGGCCACGCATCCGGACCACCAGGGCAAGGGCCTCTTCACGCAGCTGGCCGACCGGACCTACGCCCGCGCCGCGGATGAGGGCTTCGGTTTCGTCATCGGCGTGGCCAACGCCAACAGCACGCACGGCTTCACCCGCAAGCTCGGGTTCCAGCTGGTGTCGCCGCTCTGCGCCATGATCGGGCTGGGGCGGCTGCCGCTGCAAGGGCCCGGAGGGAACGAACAGTACCGGCCGCTGTGGACGGCGGACACCCTGGCCTGGCGCCTCGCCCACCCCACCTACCGGTACACGCTGAAGCCGGAGCGCGACGTGCAGCTGGTCCTTGCGCAACGCGCACAGTACGGCGCGCGCTACGTGCTGACGGCGGGACGCGATCTCCCGCCCCTGCCGGGCCTGCCCCCCGAACGGAAGCGCGTGCCGGCCCGGATCTTCATCGGCCTGGACCCCGCGATGGACTGGCGGCGCTCGCTGTACGCGAACATCCCGATGCGCTTCCGCCCCTCCCCGCTCAACCTCATCTTCAAGGACCTCACCGGCCGCGGCCGCACCTTGCAGGCGCACGCCGTGCGCTTCCACGCGCTCGATTTCGACATCCTCTGATCCCAAGTGGGACCATCCCTAGGGATCCCAACCAGGGGAATGGACAGCCATTCCTGCTACAAGCCCAGGAACGGCGCGGGGAACACGCGAACATCGGCCCGTCGATCCTGTACCCCGCGCCCGAAGTGATCGCCGATGCCCCCTGGCGTTCCGGCGCCCCGGAGCATACATTCGTCGTCCGGACCTGCAAGGAGCGCCATCCGCTCGATCCACACGACCGCCTTCGGGGTGCCTTGGAACCGCACCGTGGACCGATGGAGAGCGAAGCGAACGGGCCGGGATACACGAACGACCTGTCGCAACGACCGATGAACGCAGACGCTCCAGAGACCGCACAGCCGCATGCCGACCGCTCGTACAGCGCGTACTTCAGCGGTGGCAACCTGTCCTTCGACCCCCTGAAGGAACTGAACCTGCCGGCCAGCTATGACGAGGTGGTGACCCGCTTCCGCAAGCTCCAGGGTGAGCGCGCGGTGGAGGTGCTCAACTGAACCCGTCCCCGCACCCATTGGAAAGGCCCCGTACGGGGCTTTTTCCGTTCCGCCCCCTTGCCCTGGCAGGACGGGCGGTGGAAAACGCGTGCTTGGGATCCGCGTTCCGGAAAAGCTAACTTCAAGGCATCCTCCGCGTGCCACCCTGTCCCGGGGCCAGCCCGGGGCGCGACGGCCTCCACGGTGGCGGTTCTTTTCCGTCACACCCGTCCGCAGGAGCCTCCCTTTCGCCGAAGCGGACACAACACCGTTCCGCCATGAAAGTGTTCGATGACAAGCACATCAAGAACGTCGCCTTGCTCGGCTCCCACGGATGCGGCAAGACCACGCTGGCCGAAACCATGCTCTTCGAAGCGGGTCTGATCACACGCCGCGGCCGGGTCGAGGACAAGAACACCGTCAGCGATTTCAACGAGATCGAGCACCAGCGGGGCAGCAGCGTGTACAGCACCTGCCTGCACACCGAATGGCGGAACTACAAGATCAACATCATCGATACGCCGGGGCTGGACGACCTGGTGGGCGAGACCATCCCCGCCCTGCGGGTGGCCGACACCTGCATCCTGCTGCTCAATGCCGCGCACGGCGTGGAAGTGGGCACCGACCTGGTGTGGGAGCACATGCAGCGGTACGACCGGCCGGTGATCATCGGCATCAACCAGCTCGACCATGCCAATGCGGACTTCGAGGCCACGCTGGCGCAGGCGAAGGAGCACTTCGGCAGCGCGGTGACGGTGATGCAGTACCCGGTGGAACAGGGCGAATCCTTCCACCGCATCATCGACCTGCTGAAGATGACGATGTACGTCTTCAAGGACGCGGGCGGGAAGCCCGAGAAGCAGCCGATCCCCGAGAGCGAGAAGGCACGCGCGGAGGCGCTGCACAAGGAGCTGGTGGAGAAGGCCGCGGAGAACGACGAGGCCCTGATGGAGCACTACTTCGAGCGGGGCGAGCTGGACGAGGACGAGATGCGGCAGGGCCTGAAGCAGGGCATGATGCAGCGCACCTGCTTCCCGGTCTTCTGCCTGAGCGCGCTGCGCAACATGGGCAGCGGCCGCCTGATGGGCTACATCGACAACGTGGCGCCCGGCGCGCTGGAGATGCCCGCGGAGGAGCTGGCGGACGGCGGGCGGCTGGCCTGCAGCGCGGACGGACCGGCGGTGCTGTTCACCTTCAAGACGGTGAGCGAGCCGCGCAGCGGGCAGATCACCCTGTTCAAGGTGATGAGCGGCGAAGTGCGCGAGGGCGTGGACCTGATGAACGACAACACCGGTAGCACCGAACGGCTGAACCAGCTCTTCATCGTGGACGGCAAGGAACGCCGGCCGGTGGAACGGCTGATGGCTGGTGACATCGGCGGCACCATCAAGCTGAAGGACACCGCCACCGCGCACACCCTGCATGCGCCGGGCGCGCGCATCAAGCTGCGCCCCATCGCCTTCCCCGAGCCCCGGCTGCGGCAGGTGATCCGCGCGAAGGACCAGAAGCTGGAGGAGAAGCTGCATGCCGCACTGCTGGAGATCCAGAAAGAGGACCCCACGGTCACGCTCCAGTACATGCGCGAAACGGGCCAGCAGGTGGTGGGCGGACAGGGCGAACTGCACCTGAACCTGCTGAAGTGGAAGCTGGCGGACAAGTACAAGGTGGACGTGGACTTCAGCGCCCCGCGCATCCCCTACCGGGAAACGATCCGCCGCGCGGCCGAGGCCAGCTACCGGCACAAGAAGCAGACGGGCGGCAGCGGGCAGTTCGGCGAGGTGCACCTGCGCATCGAGCCCTGGGCCGAGGACATGCCCGAGCCCGCCGGGGTGAGCATCCGGGGCAAGGAGGTGATGGACCTGGCCACCGGCGGCAAGCTGGTCTTCTACAACTGCATCGTGGGCGGGGTCATCGACAACAAGTTCATGCCCAGCATCCTCAAGGGCGTGATGGAGAAGATGGAGAAAGGCCCGCTCACCGGCTCACCCGCGCGCGACATCCGCGTGATCGTGCACGACGGCAAGATGCACCCGGTGGACAGCAACGACATCAGCTTCCGCATCGCCGGCCTCATGGCCTTCAAGGACGCCTTCACCCAGGCGCACCCGCAGCTGATGGAGCCGATCCAGGAGCTGGAAGTGCGCGTGCCGGAGGACCTGATGGGCGATGTGATGACCGACCTGCAGGGCCGCCGCAGCGTCATCCTGGGCATCGAGGGCCAGGGCCGCCACCAGGTGATCCGCACCTACACGCCGCTGGCCGAGCTCGATCGCTACAGCACCACCCTGCGCAGCCTCACCCAGGGGCGCGGCACCTACACCGAGCGGTTCCACGCGTACCAGCCGGTGTCGGCCGAGCTGCAGAACAAGCTGGTGAGCAGCCACAAGGAGGAAGAGGTGGCCGCCTGACCGGAGCCGGAGGCCCTTGCCTCAACGGTGCAGCACGCCTTCCACGCCCGGCTCCAGGCGGAGGCGGTCGTTGCTGCGGTCCTTGTCCGCCAGCCGGTCGAAGGGGTCCACCGCCACCTCGGCGATGCGGTCCATCCGTCCGGGCACGGCGAAGGTGTAGGTGGGCGCCGTCCACAGCCACGCGGGCAGCACGGTCCATGCCAGGGGTGCCGGGTGGTCCGTGCGCGCACCCAGCATGAGCGACAGCGGGATGTGGAAGAGGCGGCCCGTGCCGTCGGTGTCCGTCACCGCCACGTCCAGCGGCATCAGCATCTCCCCTTTCCGCTCCACGGTGATGAAGGTGCTGTCGTTGCGCTGGAGCACGCTCCGCACCGCATAGTCCAGCTCGCGCGTGCTGTTGATCCACTCATCGAAGTACCAGTCCAGCTGCAGGCCGCTCTGCTTCTCCATGGAGCGCTGCACGTCCACCGGCTCGGGGTGCTTGAAGCGGCAGGCACCGTAGTAGCGCAGCAGGCCCTGGTGCAGCGTGCTGTCGCCGATCACCGCGCCCAGTTGGTCCAGGAAGAGCTCGCCCTTGCTGTAGGCCGTGCTGCCGTAGCCGCGGTTGGTGCGGAAGTGGTCGGCGTGCGTGCTCATCGGCTCGTGGTCCGGCGAAGCGGCCAGGGCCAGGTAGGCCCCGATCGCGTCCGCGTGCACGCGCTCCTGGTGCTGGCCGGGGAAGAGCGCCCGCATCACCTCGCTCGACGCGTACTCGGTGAAGCCCTCGTCCATCCAGGGGTAGCTGCCCTCGTCGCTCCCCAGCAGCCCATAGTACCAGCTGTGGGTGCTCTCATGCACGCTCACGCCCACCAGGCTGCCCAGCTTGCGCTTGCCGGTGATCAGCGTCAGCATGGGGTACTCCATGCCGCCATCACCTCCCTGCACGAAGCTGAACTCGGGGTACGGGTATGGCCCGAAATGGGCCGACATGTACTGGAAGTCCTTCACCATGTAGCCGGGCAGGTCCTTCCACACCGCCTCCAGCTCGGGCGTGCCTTCATGGAAGAAACGCAGCAGCGGGCCACCGGGCACCTGGGCCGTGGTATGGACATAATCCGGGTCCGCCGCCCAGGCGAAATCGTGCACCTGCTCCGCTTTGAAGCGCCAGAGCAGCTTGCCGTTGCCGCCCTTCTGCGCTTTCGTGCGCGCCGCATAGCCGTGGCCGATCTCCGCCGCGTTCACCAGTGTGCCGGTGGCGGCCACCGTGTAGCTGCTGTCCAGGCGGATGGACACGTCGTAGTCGCCCCACTCGCCATAGAACTCGCGGCCCACATACGGGTCGGGGTGCCAGCCCTGGTGATCGTACACGGCCACCTTGGGGAACCACTGGGTCATGCTGTAGGCGATGCCCTCGGCATTGTCGCGCCCGCTGCGGCGGATCTGCACGGGCACCTGGCCGCGGTAGTCGAAATGCAGCGTGGTGGAGCGCTTCGGCAGCAGCGGCCTGGCCAGGGTGACGCGCAGGATGGTGCCCAGGTGCTCCAGGGCCACCGGCTTGCCGTCCTGCGTCATGCCGGAGCAGCGCAGGTCGCCCACCTGGTCGGGCGTGAGCATACCGATGCGGTCGCCCACCCGCGGATCGGGGTCCGTGATGGTGCGGGAACGCAGGTCCATCTCGCTCCCCGGCTTGAAGGCATTGAAGTAGAGGTGGAAATAGAGCACGCGGAGGGTGTCCGGGCTGTTGTTCTGGTACACCAGCGTCTCGGTGCCGCTGAAGGCGTGCGTGCGCACGTCGAGGTCCACGGTCAGCGTGCATTGGATCCGCTGCTGCCAGCGGTCGCATTGGGCGTGGGCCAGGAGGGACAGACCGAGGGCGGCGAGGACGGACCGGTGACGCATGGTGCAGCGAACAGTGGATGCGCCCGCCTTTGGCGGCGGGCAGGCGCAAAGATGCGCGGGCGCCCCGAAGGGCGACGGCCGGAGTGATGGACGGTCAGGACAGCAGGCGCTGCCGCAGGGCGAACTCGAGCTGCTTGTTCGTCTCCACCAGCTGGTCGGTGTAGGCGGTGCGCTCGGCTTCGGCATTGGCCTCGGCGAAGGCCCGGAGCACGGCGCGGCGGACCTCCGCGGCCTCCCACGGCTTCTGGATGTAGAAGCACACGCCGGCTTCGTTCAAGGCGTCCACGATGGCCTGCAGGTCGCACTGGGCGGTCACCAGCATGCGCCGCACCTGCGGATGGGCGGCGCGGATGTGCTGCAGCACGGCGCAGCCCGCCACGCCGGCCCGGTGCGGGTCGCTGATGACCACGTGCACATGGTGCTGTTCCAGCAAGGCCAGGGCGTCGTCGAGGCCGGCGGCGGTGAGCACCTTGAACTCGCCTCGGAAAGCGGCCAGGAACACCTGCCGGTCGGCGGCCGCATCGTTGATGTAGAGCACGCAGGGCACCGCGGGGCGGTGCGAAGGGAGGGAAAGGGACATGGTCGGGTCGGTCTGCGCGTTCCTACGCGGCGAACGGGGAAAGGTTCGGTGTTGATGACATGTTGGTGATTTGTTGATAACGCGCGGCTTGGTAAATTGGGGTGCTCTTTGTAATCTTTCGGTACCACTTTGCGACCTATGGACCTTGGGCTTGAGGCACTTATACATGCTTCAGCAGCCGACCGGGACGTCCACCGGCCGGATCTCCATCGCCTGACCTCCCCCGAAGGGCGGGAAGGGCTGCGGAAATTGCTGGAGCAAACACCTGACATCCAGGTGTTCGACACCTTGCGCGACCAGCTCGGGGAGCTGATGCGTGCGTTGTCGCCGGCTGTCCGCTTCACCAAGGACCTGCTTGAAGAGGCGATAAACAAACACCTGAACGGAAGGGACTTGACGTCGTACGGCGTCTGGGTCTACTATCCTTGGGATCGCAAGCTGGTCCACCTGCTGGACGAGGCCGAGTTCGCCTTGGTGCGCACCGACCGGAACCGCAACAAGATCACCCGGGCGGAGCAGCAGCGGCTGAACGAGTTGAAGGTGGGCGTGATCGGGCTGTCCGTCGGGCAATCGGTGAGCATGACCATGGCCCTGGAGCGGGGCTTCGGGGAGATCCGGCTGGCCGACTTCGACCGGCTGGACCTGAGCAACTTGAACCGCATCCGCACGGGCACGCGCCACCTGGGCCTGAACAAGGCCGTGATCGTGGCGCGGGAGATCGCCGAGCTGGATCCCTTCCTGAAGGTCACCTGCTTCACCGAAGGGCTGACGCGTGACAACATCGACGCCTTCTTCACCGCCGGCGGCAACCTGGACGTGGTGGTGGAGGAGTGCGACAGCGTGGACATCAAGATCCTGGCCCGGCAGAAGGCGAAGGCCCTGCGCATCCCGGTGGTGATGGACACCAGCGACCGCGGTTGCCTGGACGTGGAACGGTTCGACCTGGAGCCCGACCGCTCGATCATGCACGGCTGGATCGACCACCTCGACCTGGAGGCCGCCGGCCGGCCGATGACGGCCGAGGAGAAGGTGCCCTACATCACCCCCATCTCCGGCCTGGAGACGCTGAGCACGCGCATGAAGGCCTCGCTGATCGAGCTGGGGCAGAGCGTGACCACCTGGCCCCAGCTGGCCACCTCGGTGGTGCTGGGCGGCGCATTGGCCGCCGATGCCGTGCGGCGCATCGCCCTGGGGCAATTGCGTTCCTCGGGCCGCTGGTTCATCGACCTGGACGAACTGATCGCCGATCCGGTGCGGAAGGACCCGCCCGCCGACCCGGTCCCCCCGCGCCTGGAGGTGACGCCGGAGGTGCTGGCGGCCCTGGAGGCCACGCTCGGGGCGCCCGCCCCGGACGCCCTGGAGCTGGACCAGGCGCAGTTGCATGCGATCGTGGAGGCCGGTGGCCTCGCGCCCAGCGCCGGCAACATGCAGCCCTGGAAGTTCCTCTGGAACGACCGGCGGCTGCTGCTCTTCCACGACCCCGAACGGTCCTATTCCTATTTCGACCCCGACCACCGCATCGCCCACATCGCGCTGGGCACCTGCCTGGAGAACGTGGTGCTGAAGGCCCATGCGCTCGGCCTGGAGGTGCGCGTGGGGACGGCCCCCCTCCCCGCCTTCCCGGCGCTGATGGCCGCCATCGCCTTCCATCCCGCTCCGGTACCGGGCGGTGAGCCGCACGTGCACGATGGCCTGGCCGCGATGATCGGCACCCGCTGCACCAACCGCCGGACGACCGCCCCGGTCCCTTTGCCGGCTGAACTGGTGCGGACCCTGCTGGCCGTGGGGGCCAGCGATGGACGCAGCCGCGCGCATGTGCTGACGGACCCCGCCGCACTGGCCGAGATGGCCGCGATCGGCGGGGTGGCGGAGCGCATCCGGGTGATGAACCCCATCGGCCACCGCGAGTTCTTCGGCCATGAGCTGCGCTGGGACCCTGAACAGGTGCAGCGCACGCGCGACGGCCTCGACATCGCGACCCTGGAGGTGTCGCCCTCCGACGCGGCGGGGCTGCGCGTGGCGGCCGATCCCGAAGCCATGGCCCTGGCCTATGCCTGGAACGGGGGCCGCGGCCTGGAGCGGCTGGCGGACCGTT
>JAFDZF010000202.1 GCA_018267055.1 Bacteroidota bacterium | reverse complement strand
GAGCTGTTCGCCATGCGCAAGCTCATCGACGAGCGCGCCAAGGCCAAGGACGCACGGTAGCCGGGCATCCTGCGCCGGGGCCGGCCCGTCCTATTTTCGCAAGGACCCCTGAAGCCGCCCCTAGCCGCGCATGCCATGACCCGGAACCCCTACGCGTCCCTCCTTTCCCTCCTGCTCATCGCTCCCGTGGGGCTCCAGGCCCAGCGGTCCTTCGGCGGGCAGCCGTACGGCAACAAGGCCGAGAAGCGCGGCATGCCGCCCGCCACGGCCGTGCACCTGCCGGCGGTGGACGTGGCCGCCCTCCTGGCCGAGGATGCGGCGCGCGCCGCGCAAGGCATCAAGGGGCCCTACCGGTTCGGCTTCACGCATCCCACCGCCTTCGACCTGTCCAACAGCGGCGCATGGACCACGATGCCCAATGGCGACCGGGTGTGGCGCCTGCTGCTGCACTGCCCGGGGGCCGTGGCGATCAACCTCGTGCTGTCCGACTTCGACGTGCCGGAAGGCGCGCGGGTCTTCCTCTACAATACGGCCGGCGAGGTCCGCGGGGCCTACACCGCCGCCAGCAGCCCCGGGCACCGCATGCTCGGCACCACGCCCCTGGCGGGCGACCGCCTCACGGTGGAGTACATCGAGCCGCCCGCGGTTGCCGGTCAGGGCCACCTCACCATCGGGCAGGTGGTGCACGGTTACCGCGACCTGGCGAAGAGCGCGGACCGGGAGTTCGGTGCAAGCGGCCCCTGCAACGTGAACACCATCTGCCCCGAGGGCGACGCCTGGCGGGAGGAGATCCGCTCCGTGGCCCACGTGATCATCGGCAACGGGGTCTGCTCGGGCACCCTGCTGAACAACTGCGCGAACGACAGCACGCCCTACTTCCTCACCGCCAACCACTGCACCGAGGGCAACACGGCCTATGGCTCCTGGATCTTCGTGTTCAAGTGGGAAAGCCCGGTGTGCGCCCCCACGGAGAACGCGCCCATGGACCACAGCATCACCGGCTGCGACATGCTGCTGGAGAATCCGCCCACGGACATGGCCTTCGTGCGCCTGAGCAGCATCCCGCCGGAGGACTTCGCCCCGTTCTGGAGCGGCTGGGACAACACCGGCACGCCCCCCGACAGCGTCACCTGCATCCACCACCCGAGCGGTGACATCAAGAAGATCAGCGGCGCCTGGGGCACCTTCGACCAGCAGGACGGCGTGGACATGGGCAACGGGCCCGCGGACTGCTGGCACGTGCCGGCCTGGGGCTATGGCACCACCGAGCCCGGCAGCAGCGGCAGCGGCCTGTGGAACGAGGACCATCGCCTCATCGGGCAGCTCTATGGCGGGCAGGCGGACTGCAGCAACTCGGTGAACGACTACTTCGGCCGCTTCGACCTGAGCTATCCCCTGCTCGCGCAGTGGCTGGGCGAATGCGGGGGCACGCTCGACGGCTACGACCCGTACGCCATCGTCCCCCTGCCGCAGGACGCCGCCATCACGAGCATCATGGACGTGGGCCTGAACCTCTGCAACGTGGACAGCGTGCGGCCCACCGTGACCTTGAAGAACAACGGCGGGGATGACCTGCTCTCGGTGAACGTGGACTACCTCGTGGACGGCACGCTGGCGGGCACCCTCCCCTGGACCGGTGTGTTGCATCCGCTGCAGACGGCGAACGTGCTGCTGCCCTGGATCCACCTGGCCAGCGGCGAACACGAGCTGACGGTGCGGACCACCGCCCCCAACGGCCAGGCCGACGATGATGCGACGAACGACGCGGACACCGTGCGCTTCCTGGTGAGCATGCCCGGCGAAACGCTGACGCTGGACCTCCAGCTCGACCATTACGGCACGGAGACCACCTGGAACGTGAGCACGGGCTCTGGCTTGGTCATCTATAGCGGCGGCCCCTACGCGGACGATCCGGAAGGCCAGCTGATCACCCGGGAGTTCTGCCTGGCGCACGAGTGCTTCACCTTCACCATCGCCGATGCGGTGGGCGACGGCATCTGCTGCGAGTACGGCGAAGGTTTCTACCGCATCAGCGACGGGGCGGACAACCTCTACCTCGAGCGCGACGGCAGCTTCGGCGAAAGCCGCTCCGACGCGTTCTGCGTGAGCTGGGTCGGCCTGGCCGAGCACGGCGCGCGGCCCGCGCTGCCGGTATGGCCCAACCCCGGCACGGGCCGCTTCCTGGTGCGCCTGCCGGCCGCGGACCGGGCGGACCTGCTCGTGACGGACGCGCTCGGCCGCCCCGTGTGGCACCAGCGCGCTCCCAGCACGGCCGGATCGGGCGTGGCGATCGACCTGGAGGGCGTCTCCGCGGGCACCTACCTGCTGATCGCGACGATCGACGGGGCCCGTTCGGCACAGCGGCTCGTGGTGCAGCGATAGGCCCGCTGGACCGCGAGGGATCCCATCGGCTACTTTCGTCCCAGGTATGGACCGTTGGTCCACGCCATCGCCCCCGACCATCATGGAACGTTCCCCTGCCCTGCTGTCCCTCCTCCTGCTGGCCCCGCTGGCCGCGCAAGCCCAGATCGAATTCCCGGGTGAGCCCTACAGCACATCGCTGGACCTGGTGCGGGCGCATGTTCCCGTGGAAGAGCTCCCCGCCGTGGACGCAACGGCCTTGCTGGCGGAGGATGAGGCGCGCCTGGCCGCGGGCGTGAAAGGCCCCTACCGCTTCGGCTACAACCACGCGGTGGACCTGGGCACCGACAACAGCGGCACCTGGACCGTCCTGCCGAACGGCGACCGGATGTGGCGCCTGGCGCTGCACTGCCCGCAGGCCTTCAGCATCAACTTCGTGCTGGGCGAATACGTGATGCCGGAGGGCGCACGGCTCTTCGTCTCGAACGACATGGGCGGCCGGCTGGGCGCCTTCACCGCGGAGAGCGCCGGGGATGCCACGGAGCTGGGCGTGACCCAGCTGGCCGGCGACCGCATCCTGGTGGAGTACGATGAGCCCGCAGCGGTGGCCGGGCAGGGCCGCCTGCGGATCACGCAGGTGACCCACGCCTACCGCGACATCCTCGGCCAGGCCAAGGGGCTCAACGACAGCGGGGCCTGCAACAACAACGTGATCTGCCCCGAGGGGGATCCCTGGCGCAGCGAGATCGCCTCCGTGGCCATGATCACCGCGGGCGGCAACAGCATCTGCACGGGCACGCTCATCAACAACTGCGCGAACGACGGCACGCCCTACTTCCTCACCGCCCGCCACTGCACCCAGGGGGCCAGCGTGGCGGTCTGGACCTTCCGCTTCAAGTGGGAAAGCCCGCAATGCACACCGACGGTGAACGGCCCCACGAACAAGACGGTGAGCGGCGCCACCCTGCTCACCGTGGGCGCGGGCAGCGACGTGGCCCTGCTGCGGCTGAACACCACGCCCCCGGCCAGCTACAACGTGTACTACAGCGGCTGGGACAAGAGCGGCACCGCCCCCACCAGCTCCACGGTGATCCACCACCCGAGCGGTGACATCAAGAAGATCAGTTTCGACAACGACCCGGCGGTGACGGGCGATTTCAACGGCGCCACCTGCTGGCACATCCAGACGTGGGACGATGGCACCACGGAGCCCGGCAGCAGCGGCAGCGCGCTCTGGGACCAGGACCACCACATCGTCGGCCAGCTGTATGGCGGCCAGGCGTATTGCGCCTACAACTACAACGATTTCTTCGGGAAGTTCAGCGTCAGCTATCCCTTGCTGGACATCTGGCTGGGCGATTGCGGCCCCACGGTGGAGGGATACGACCCGAACGCCCAGGTCGGCATCCGCCCGGTGGAAGCACCGGTCCTCGGCGTGCGTCCCAACCCCGGCACCGGCCTGTTCACGATAGTGCCCGACAAGGGCCTGGATGAACTGGTGGTGCGCGACGCCTTGGGCCGCGAGGTCCTCCGGCAGCGCGTGATGGCGGCGGGCGGCACCACGATCGACCTTTCCACGGTGCCGGAAGGGATCTATTCGGTGGAGGCCCGCGGTGCAGGCCGGCGCGCGGTGGCGCAGCTGGTGGTGCAGCGTTGAGCCCGCACCGGGCTCAGTACTTCCAGTGGTAGTACGCCAGCTTGACGTACTCGTTGTTGAGCATCATCAGGCCTTCCTCGCAGGTCCACCAATCCTTCGCGCTGAACAGCGGGTTCGGTGCGCCGTGCAGCAGCACGGTGATGCCCCGCTCCGCGAAACGCTCCTTGAACACGAAGCCGATGCGGCGCAGGTGGAACTCGTTCGACACCACCATCACCGTGTCGGCACCGTCCTGCAGGGCTTGATCGAGCAGGGCATCGGACTCCTCCTTGGTGCTGGTGCCGCGCTTCAGCGCCATGGCCATCGCTTCCGGCAGGCCGTGGGCGATGGCCACGTGGCGGGTGCATTCGCCCTCCGTCGCGGTCAGGCCCAGCGCAGCGATATCGTTGGGGACGCTCTCCCCGGTGAAGATGAAGCGATCGCTCACGCCCCGTGCCTGCAGCCGCGCCGCCTCCGAGCCGCGGTCCAGCGCCGCCCCGCCCAGCACGTACACCGCGTCCGCATGCATCACCGGGTCCTCGGTCACCAGGAAGGCCCCCATCGCGCGGAGCAAGGGGTACCGGAAGCACCACAGCCCGATGGCCAGCACCACGAGCACGAGGCCCGCCCGCGTCCAGCGGGAACGCAGCCACCTGCGCCCCCCCGCCGGCCGGTCCCTTGCATCTTCCTGCCCGGTGGACCGTGCCATCGTCAATAGGCGCCGCTGCGCCGGCGCAGGGCCCACTCCAGCGTGAGCAGGGCCAGCAGCACGAAGAAGAGCCAGCGCAGGCCGATGAGGTCGCTGAAGCTCGCATGCGCATAGGAGCGCGGGGCCAGCGCCTTGCGTTCCCGGATGGCCTGGGCGATGCGGTCCAGCCCATCGGGCGGCACCGAGATCCCCTGCGTGCGGGCCGAGATGGCGGCCCAAAGCCCGTGGTCGGCCACCGTGCTCAGGCGCTCGGCCACCAGGGGCCGCACCAGCAGTTCGCCTTTCGCCGTAAGGCGCTCGCCGTCCAGCGTGGTGGCCGCCGTCCAGGTGTAGCGGCCCGCGGGCAGCCGGCCCGCTTCCAGGTGATAGCCCGTGCCCATGCGGCTGAAGGTGTAGGCCAGCTCCTTCCCTTCCTCGTCCTTCAGGACGATGGAGGCTTCCGGCGTGTTCACCTGTTCGTAGCTGGCGTTGTACAGCTCCGCATCGATCGTCACCGGCTCGCTCTGGGCGAACTCCTGGGCGTGGCGCACGCGGAACCGGCTCTTGTCCTGCTTCAGCGCGAGGTACTGCACCATCTTCTGCACCAGCTTGTCGAAGTGCGCATGCGAACCGTTCTGCTGCTGGTCGGCCAGGCGCCAGCGCCACAGCCCTTCCCCGCAGGTGACGGCGCTGCGGCGGTCGCCGCGGGCCTGCATCGCGATCAGCGGATAGGCCGTACGCACCACGCCGATGCGCTGGGTCATCAAGGCCGCCGCGCCGCGCCCCAGCGCATACTGGCCGAAGGGCACCTGCAAGGGCGGGAACCGCTCGAAGGCCCGCACGTCGTCCGGGTCGAGGGTGAACAGCGCGAAATCCGGGGCCACGGCCGCCTGGGCGTCGGTGTAGGAGCGCTGGCCGCCGGAGACCTCCACGCCCGTATCGAAGTCCTTCACCTGGGAAAGGTCCGTGCCCTGGCCCAGCACGAGCCACACGGGGATGCCCTTGGTGAGGATCCGCTGCAGCACCGGCTGGATGGCGGCACGCGCGGAAGGCAGCTGGTGCAGCACCACCAGGTCGTAGTCGTCCACCTTGCCGGTGAAGGAGCCGGCCAATGCCGTCTCCACGGCGTAGCCTTCCAGCGGGGCCAGGGCCTCGCGCAGGGCCGCCACGTCCGGATGCGGGCTTTGCGCCAGGACCAGCACCTTCTGCCGGTCGTCCAGCACGTCGATGTAGACGGTCTGGGCATTGTTGGCCTCAGAGACCTCCCCCGACACGGGCCGCACGCTCACCGTATACCGCTGCAGGCCCGCGGCATCGGCCTTCACCATCAGCGGCACTTCGACGATCAAGGGATCGCCATCGATCGCGAGGTCCTTGCCGGCCACTTCACGACCATCGCGCAGCACGCTCACCCGCGTGGCCTTGCCCCGCAGGTGGTAGGCCTGCACCCGGGCCACCACTGGAAAGTCATTGCCCAGGTAGGTGATGCGGTTGTGGTCCACGGCGCGCAGCACCAGGTCCGGCCGCACCGTGGTATCGCCCAGGGCGATGGTGAAGACCGGCACACCGAGGCGCTCCGCGGCCAGGCGGGGATCGCGCCCGCGGTTGTAGATGCCGTCCCCGTCGATGATCACCGCGCCCAGGTCGGGCCCGGCGAAGCGGTCGTACACGGCGCGGAACAGCTGGTCGATGTCCGTGCGGTCCTCCGCCTGCGCGAAGGACAGCCCATCGCTGACCCCGGATCCGTAGGTGAAGGGCCGCACCTCATAGGTGTCGCCCAGCTTGGCGGCCAGTTCCTCCAGGGCCTTGGCATAACCGGTGCGGAAAGCGACGGTATCCCCCGTGGCGAGCAGCGACGAGGAGCCGTCGTGCGCGAGCACGATCACCGGCTTGCGCACTTCGCGGACGAAGATGCGCACCATGGGCTCCAGCAGGAAGAAGGCGATCAGCGCCACGGCCAGGCCCCGGGCGATGCCCATGGTCCATTGCACGGCCGGGCCCCAGCCGTTCCGTTCCCGCGTGCGCCGGTACAGCAGCCAGGCGCAGGCGGCGCCCAGCAGGAGGCACAGCGGCGCCAGCCAGAGGGAATAGGCGGTGGTGAGCGTCACGGGTGCAAAGGTCACGCTTCGTCCTTCGACTTCGCTCGGAGGCTCGGCGTGACGGGAAAGCCTAGGTCAGCATGCCACCGCAGACGTTCAGCGTCTGGCCGGTGATGTAGGCACTGAGGTCGCTGCCGAGGAAGACGCAGGCATCGGCCACATCCTTGGGGGTGCCGCCGCGCTTGAGGGGGATGCCCTCGCGCCAACCCTCCACCACCTTGGCGTCCAGGGCGCCGGTCATCTCGGTCTCGATGAAGCCGGGGGCGACGGCGTTGCTGCGGATGTTGCGGCTGCCCAATTCAAGCGCCACGCTCTTGGTGAAGCCGATCACGCCGGCCTTGCTGGCCGCGTAGTTGGCCTGGCCTGCGTTGCCCTTCACGCCCACCACGCTGCTCATGTTGATGATGCTGCCGTTGCGCTGCTTCAGCATGGTGCGCAGCACGGCCTTCGTCATGTTGAAGACGCTCTTCAGGTTGGTGGCGATCACCGCGTCGAAGTCGGCCTCGCTCATGCGCATGAGCAGCTGGTCCTTGGTGATGCCCGCATTGTTCACCAGGATGTCGAGCTTGCCGAAAGCGGCCACCACCTGGTCCACCGTGGCCTGCGCACCGTTGAAGTCGCCGGCATCGCTCTGGATGGCGATCACCTTGCGTCCACCTTTGCCCAGTTCCGCGGCCAGGGCGTTCGCCTTCTCAGGGCTGCTCACATACGTGAACGCCACGTCGGCGCCCTCCTCCACGAACCGTTCCACGATGCCCTTGCCGATGCCACGCGTGCCGCCCGTGACCAATGCGGTCTTGCCTGCTAGTAGTGTCATGATGGCAAAGTAAGCGACCCGCGTTGTTCCGATGGTCGTCACCACCCGTCTGTCAGAGCGGCAGCATCCCGTTCCCGTGCATGATCTTTGGTCGGCGCCCCGCTCCATCCCCGAACCGACACCGCCCATGCCCAGCCTCTACAACGCCGCCGACAGCAACGCCCTCCTCGCCCGCATCCAACGCCTCAACCCCGCGTCGCAAGGCCAGTGGGGCATCATGAACGTGGCGCAGATGCTGGCCCATACGCAACAGCCCCTGCGCGTGGCCCTCGGCGACCTTCACCTGAAACAGGGATTGCTGGGCCGTTTCCTGGGGCCCTACTTCAAGCGGAAGATCCTGTCCAAGGGCTTCGGCAAGAACACCCCCACGGACAAGGCGTTCGTAGTGGCCGACCAACGGCAGTTCGACGCGGAACGCACCCGGCTGGTGGAGCTGGTCCAACGCTTCACCTCCGGCGGTCCCCAGGCCGTGAGCAAGGAGCCGCACCCCTTCTTCGGCCCGATGACCGAGGAGGAATGGGACAAGCTGCAGTGGCTGCACCTGGACCACCACCTGCGGCAGTTCGGGGTGTAGCGCGGTCCACGATTCGGCCACGATCGCAAGATCGGTGCGGTTCAGTTCGGCCCTCCCATCATTCTCCGGCGTACCCGACGTAGCCAAAGGGCCATTCCGCACGCGCAGATCAGAATAGGCAGCGTCCCGAAAAGAAGGATGACACCCAATGGGCGCAGGATATATGCGATGGCGGCATGGGCCATCGACCCGGATCCAACGCCTTCACCGAAGAAAGAGACGGAACTGAACAGGACGGTCGTCGCCGCGACAGAAAGGATGCCTGTCAATAGGCTGGTCGCGAGCGCATGCCAACGGTCAAGAATGATCTTCCTGCCGGCCCAAGCGCCGATGGCATAGCCGATGAGCGGGCCATAGCATACGCACACGAAGGTCTGTAGCGGGGCATCATCCACGATATCCAGTATCCCATCGATGCTCCATGCACTCAGCGCAATGAAGAACGACCCTGCGGTGAGCACACCGATGACCATGCATAAAGCCGCGGCCCATCCGCCTGCTCGGGAGGCCCATCGCCGTTGCCCGCTCCGGTATGTATCGTCGCTAGTGGACATCAAGCGAGGATTTCGATACACGCGAAGCGCAGCCTGAAGGGAACGTCCGGCCACCGGCCGAACAGCTCACTTCTTCAGCACCTCCTTCACCTTCGCGCCGATCTGCGCCGGGCTGTCCACCACGTGGATGCCGCTTTCGCGCATGACCTTCTTCTTGGCGGCCGCGCTCTCGTCGGCACCGCTGACGATGGCGCCGGCGTGGCCCATGGTGCGGCCCTTCGGGGCGGTCTCCCCGGCGATGAAGCCGATGACCGGCTTCTTGCAGTTGTCCTTGATCCAGCGGGCGGCGCGGATCTCCAGGTCGCCGCCGATCTCGCCGATCATCACGATGGCCTCGGTCTCGGGGTCGTTGGCGAAGAGCTGGACGGCCTCCAGGGTGGTGGTGCCGATGATGGGGTCGCCACCGATGCCGATGGCCGTGGTGATGCCGAGGCCGGCCTTCACCGTCTGGTCGGCGGCCTCGTAGGTGAGGGTGCCGCTCTTGCTCACGATGCCCACGGTGCCCTTCTTGAACACGAAGCCGGGCATGATGCCCACCTTGCATTCACCGGCGGTGATCACGCCGGGGCAGTTGGGGCCGATCAGCGTGCAGTCCTTGCCGCGGATGTACTCGCGGGCGGCCACCATGTCCTTCACGGGGATGCCCTCGGTGATGCAGACGATGACCTTGATGCCCGCCTCGGCCGCCTCCATGATGGCGTCGGCCGCGAAGGGCGGGGGCACGAAGATGATGCTCACGTCGGCGCCGGTGGCCTTCACCGCGTCGCTCACCGTCTCGAACACCGGCCGGTCCAGGTGCTTCTGCCCGCCCTTGCCGGGGGTGACGCCGCCCACGACGTTGGTGCCATACTCGATCATCTGCGAGGCGTGGAAGGTGCCCTCGCTGCCGGTGAAGCCCTGTACGATGACCTTGCTGTTCTTGTTGACGAGTACGCTCATGGGGGTCGTTCGGAGGTGAAAAAGTGCGGCGAAACTACGGCGCGGCTTCCGTAGTGGCGACCGGCGGCAGGTAGGCCTTGCGCAAGTAGTCGAACACGAGCCAGAGGGTGCCGAGCATGATGGCCCCGCCCACCCAGAACGGGAGCGCATGGGCCAGGGGGTACAGCAGCCCGGAAAGGACCGGGCCCACCACGCGGCCGAGCGAGCCGAACCCCTGGTTCTGGCCCAGCACTTCGCCCTGCTCATGCGGATCGGCCCGGCGGCTGAGGATGGAGATGAGGCTCGGGGTCAGGCACGCGTTGCCCACCGACAGCAGGATCATGGGGACGAGGCTGAGCACCACGAAGGCCGCATCGAGGTCCTGGTGCAGGTACCCGCCGGCCGGGGCCGGGGGCACGGATGCCCGCGCGCCCAGGGGCACGAAGGGGATGGCCGCCAGCCCCACCCCCACCATGATGCAGCCGTTGATCAGCATGCGCTTCTCGCCCCACAGCTTGTTGAACACCCCCACCAGCCCGCCCTGGGAGATGGCAGAGAGGATGCCCACGATGGAGAACATCACGCCCACCTGATCCACGTCCAGGTGGTAGTGCTGCTCCCAGAAGAAGGCGATGCTCACGTTCATCATGCTGAACGCGGTGATGTAGACGAAGCCGATGATGAAGATGTCGCGGAAGCGGACATCGCGCAGCGAAGCGAAGGTGCTGGCCACGGGCTTGAAGTTGATGGGACGTGCGGGGTCCTTCTCCACCAGCGACTCGGGGAGCATGAACTGCACGCCGATGAGGTTGACCACGCACAATGCCGCGGCGAAGTAGCCCACCGAGAAGATGCCGCCGTAGTGGTGGTAGATCTGCCCGCCGAGGACCGGGCCGAACGCGAAGGCCACCCCGAAGGCGGAGCCCACCGCCAGGCCGATCCGCTTCGCGCGGTCCTGCGGCGGCGTGATGTCGCTCACATAGGCTTGCGCAGCGGCGATGTTGCCCGATCCGATGCCGGTGAGGATGCGCGACAGGAAGAGCAGCCACACGGCGGTGGCGTGGGCGAACACCACGTAGCTGATGGCGCTGATGACGATGGAGACCATGATCACCGGGCGGCGGCCCCGGCGGTCGCTCACCGAGCCCCAGATGGGCGAAAAGAGGAACACCAGCGCGGAGAACACCGCGGCTGAGATCATCACCTCCAGATCGGACGCCCCCACGCGCTCCCCGAAATAGGGCATCACGGGGATGAAGAGCGTGAACCCCAGCAGGTCGATGAAGATCGTG
>JAFDZF010000201.1 GCA_018267055.1 Bacteroidota bacterium | reverse complement strand
GCTAGGGGCGGCTTCAGGGGTCCTTGCGAAAATAGGACGGGCCGGCCCCGGCGCAGGATGCCCGGCTACCGTGCGTCCTTGGCCTTGGCGCGCTCGTCGATGAGCTTGCGCATGGCGAACAGCTCGTCGCGCAGCTGGGCGGCGGCCACGAAGTCGAGCTCCTTGGCGGCCTTCTTCATCTCCGCTTCCAGGATGGCGGCGTTCTTCTCCAGCTGGTCCGCCGTCATGTACCGCACCACCGGGTCGGCGGCGAGGCTGGACCCTTCGGGCTCCACGTAGGCCTTGCGGCCGCTGCCGTCCTTCACCTCCAGCACCGCGGTCTGCTTCAATACCGCCTCGCGGTCGCGCTTGATCTGGGTGGGGGTGATGCCGTTCGCCTCGTTGTAGGCCATCTGCTTGGCGCGGCGGCGCTCGGTCTCGTCTATGGTGCGCTGCATGCTCTCGGTCACCTGGTCGGCATAGAAGATCACCAGGCCGTTCACGTTCCGCGCGGCGCGGCCGGCGGTCTGGGTCAGCGAGCGGTTGCTGCGCAGGAAACCTTCCTTGTCGGCGTCCAGCACGGCCACCAGCGACACTTCCGGCAGGTCGAGGCCTTCGCGCAGGAGGTTCACGCCCACCAGCACGTCGAAGAGGCCCAGCCGCAGCTGCCGCAGGATCTCGATGCGGTCCAGCGTCTCCACGTCGCTGTGGATGTACTTGCACTTCACCCCGTTCTTCGACAGGAACTCGGTGAGCTCCTCGGCCATGCGCTTGGTCAGGGTGGTCACCAGCACGCGCTCCTGCCGCTCGGCCCGCAGGCGGATCTCGTACAACAGGTCGTCGATCTGGTCGCGGCTCGGGCGCACCTCGATCGGCGGGTCCAGCAGGCCGGTGGGGCGCACCACCTGCTCCACCACCACACCTTCGCTGCGCTCCAGCTCATAGTCCGCCGGCGTGGCGCTCACGAACACGGTCTGCCCCATCATGCCCTCGAACTCCTCGAACTTCAGCGGGCGGTTGTCCATCGCGCTCGGCAGGCGGAAGCCGTACTCCACGAGGTTCTTCTTGCGGCTGCGGTCGCCGCCGTACATGGCCGAGATCTGGCTCACCGTCACGTGGCTCTCATCGATCACCAGCAGGTAGTCCTCCGGGAAGTAGTCGATGAGGCAGAAGGGCCGCTGCCCCTGCTGGCGCTGGTCGAAATAGCGGCTGTAGTTCTCGATGCCGCTGCAATAGCCCAGCTCGCGCATCATCTCCAGGTCGTACAGCACGCGCTCCTCCAGCCGCTTCGCCTCCAGGTGCTTGCCGATCTCCTGGAAGAAGGCCACCTGCTTGCGCATGTCCTCCTGGATCGCCTCCATGGCGTTGCGCATCGTGTCCTTGCTGGTCACGAAGATGTTCGCCGGGTAGATGGGGCATTGCTCCAGCGTCTCCAGCGAGCGCCCGGTCTCGATGGTGAAGCGCTCGATCTTCTCCACCTCGTCGCCCCAGAAATGGATGCGCACGCCCTCATCGGCATAGGCCAGGAAGACCTCCACCACGTCGCCACGCACGCGGAAGTTGCCACGCGTGGGGTCGGTGTCGCGCCGGCTGTACAGGCCCGAGACCAGCTGGTGCAGCAGGGCGTTGCGGCTGATCTTCTGCCCGCGGTGCACGTGCACCACGCTCTTGTGGAACTCCGCCGGGTTGCCGATGCCGTAGATGCAGCTCACGCTCGCCACCACGATCACGTTGCGGCGTCCGCTCAGCAGCGCGCTGGTCGTGCTCAGCCGCAGCTTCTCGATCTCCTGGTTGATCGAGAGGTCTTTCTCGATGTACGTATTGGTCACCGGCAGGTAGGCCTCCGGCTGGTAATAGTCGTAGTAGCTCACGAAGTACTCCACCCGGTCGTTCGGGAAGAAGTGCTTGAACTCGCCATAGAGCTGCGCGGCCAGCGTCTTGTTGTGGCTCAGGATCAGCGTGGGCCGGTCCACCTGCGCGATCAGGTTGGCCACCGTGAAGGTCTTGCCCGAGCCGGTGACGCCCAGCAGGGTCTGGAACGGGGTGCCATTGTCCACGCCGTCCGCCAGTTGGCGGATGGCCTCGGGCTGGTCGCCCGTGGGCTGGAACTCGGAAAGGAGTTGGAAGGGCAAGGGGGATGGGGGAAGGGGTGCAAAAATACGGCCGGGGGCAGGGGGCGATCGTTGCCGTACCGGTATCCAGGAGCCGGGAAGATCTCCGAGTTTCGCGCATCCCCATGACCAGCCGTACGCCCCTCCGCCCCTTGTTCGCCGCCGCCACCGCGGCACTGCTCCTCTCCGGCTGCGGCGCAGCCGGGCGGACGGATGCACCCGGCACCCCGAAGGAGCGCACCGTGGCCTTGCAGGGCGGCAACGGCACCTATGTGTCCTGCGACCTGGTGGAGGGCGACCCGCTGCGCGAGCGGCTGCTGTGCAAAAGCCCGTACATCGGCGCCTGGGAGAAGTTCACCCTGGTGGACCTGGGCGGTGGCCGGGCGGCCCTGCGCGCCACCAACGGCAAGTACGTGGCCGCCGAGCTGCGGGAGGGCGCATACCTGGTGGCGAACCGCGATGCCGTGGGACCGTTCGAGACCTTCGCATTGGTCCGGCTGGAGGACGGCCGCATCACGCTGAAGGCCGACAACGGGCAGTACGTGGGGGCGGTGCCCACCCTTCCGGGCGACAGCGCCGGCCTGTTGTACGCCACCTCCGCCGATGCGGGGGACGACCAGCGCTTCCGGCTGATCGAGGACCCGCAATACTGAGCAGGGCCGGGGGCCCTACCTTCGGTCCGCCGCATGTTCCTCAAGCGCATCCTCTACTACCTGGACCCCACCACGCTGTTCGGCAAGAGCAAGGCGGACGTGAACTTGCGCTTCATGCACGGCATCAACCGCATCAGCATCCTGGTGTTCCTCGTGTGCCTGGTGGTGATGGGGCTGCGGGCGTGCTACCACTGAACGGCAGGTGGCCGGCCGGCGTTGCTCCGGCCTACGGTCGCTGAGCCCCGTTCCAGATCCGCCAAGCCTCCTCCGCCTGCGCGTGCAGCATACCGAGGCCGCCGATGGTGCGGGCGCCCTGCCGTTCCCCCTGCTGGAGGAACAGCGTCCGCTCGGGGTTGTACACCAGATCGATGAGCACGTGCTTCGGGGTCAGCGCAGCATAGGGCAGCGGGGGCGCTGCCTCCGTGTCGGGGTGCATGCCCAGGGGCGTGGTGTTCACGATCAGCTTGCAGACGCCGATCACGGTCGGGTCCACCTGGTCCCAGGTGAGGTCGCCCCGCTCGCGGCTGCGGCTCACGACGCGGAACCGGATGCCCGCCTCGCGCAGCACGTAGGCCACCGCCCGGCTGGCCCCGCCGCTGCCGAGCACCAGCGCCCGCGGGCGGATGTCGCTGCCTTTCTCCTGGAGGCCGCTGAGCACGGGAGCGAGCAGCGTGCGGAAGCCGTGCACGTCGGTGTTGTGCCCCACCAGGCCCTGCGGCGTGAAGGCGATGGTGTTCACCGCGCCCACCGCCGCGGCCAGGGGATCCACCTGCACCAGGAAGGGGATGACGCGCTGCTTGTACGGCAGGGTGACGTTCAGGCCGCACAGGTCCG
Source organism: Bacteroidota bacterium (assembly GCA_018267055.1). Taxonomy (GTDB): domain Bacteria; phylum Bacteroidota; class Bacteroidia; order Flavobacteriales_F; family PHOS-HE28; genus PHOS-HE28. Next base: position 17,421 of record JAFDZF010000201.1, on the reverse strand, counting down.
GGGTGCGCGCCAGCAGCTGCGGGAGCTCCGCGATGTCGGCCAGCTCATAGGGGTCGTAGCGGTGGTCGGTCAGTCCCTCGCGCCGGAACTTCTCCATGAACCAGGCCTGGCTGAAGCTGTGGCCGAGCGGCCGGCCGATGAGCCCGAATCGCCTCATGCACTAGGAAGACGAGGGAAGGGGGCTCAGGCGTCCGCCTTCTTCGCGCCGAAGCGCACGCGCACCAGCTCGATCAGCATGGGCAGCACCGAGATGAACACGATGCCGAGGATCACCATCTCGTAGTTCTTCTGCACGAAGGGATGCTGCCCGAAGGCGAAACCGGCCAGCAACAGGAGGGTGATCCATGCTATGCCGCCGAGAACGTCGAAGGGGAGGAACTTGTTGCGGTAGCTCATCCGGCCCACCCCGGCCACGAACGGCGTGACGGTGCGTACGATGGGCACGAACCGCGCGATGATGATGGTGCGCACGCCGTAGCGCTCGAAGTATCCGTGCGTCTTGTCCAGGTCCTTCTGCCGCACCAGCCGTTTGCCGAACAGCGTCCATTGCGTGATCCGGTCGCCGAAGAAGCGGCCCACCCAGTAGTTGATGTTGTCGCCCAGCACGGCCGCCACGATCAGGAGGCCCATCAGGTAGAAGAGGTCCAGCGAGCCGATGGCCGCGAGCGAGCCCGCCACGAAGAGCAGCGAATCGCCGGGCAGGAAGGGCATGATCACCAGGCCCGTCTCCACGAAGATGATGGCGAAGAGCAGGAAGTAGACCCAGTTGCCGTGGTCGGCGATGAAGGCCGGCAGCGTTTCGTTCAGGTGCGTGATGAAGTGCCAGCCTTCCTGGAGGAGCTCGAGCATGATGGTCGGGGATGGGGGCGCCTTAGTCGCACTTCAGGGTGGCGTCCACCTCGCGGCCGTAGCCGAGGATGCCGCCCTTCAGGTTGATGAGGTTGGTGAAGCCGTAGCGCTCGGAGAGGGCGTTGATCACCGCGGAGCTGCGCGCGCCGCTGCGGCAATGCACCACCACCGGCACGTCCTTGCGCACTTCGGCGATGCGGTCCACGATCTCGCCCATGGGGATCAGCTCGCCGCCGATGTCGCAGCGCTCGGCCTCGTACGGCTCGCGCACGTCGATCAGCTGGAACGCCTCGCCGGCGTCCCGCATGCGTTTCAGTTCCTGCGGCGTGATCTCTTGCATGGGGGACGAAGGTAGTCGGCGGGAGCCAGGAGCAGGAGGCAACAGGCAGGAGCGATCAGCAGGTCACTGCTGTTGCCGTCCGCTCCTGCCGACTGCTCTTGCCTCCTGGCCTTTCAGGGATTCTCCTGCACCTGGCGCAGCTTCTCGGCCATGTCCTCGGGCAGGTACTGGAAGAAGGTGTCGCCGCGCAGGCCCAGGCGCAGGGCCTCCAGGGCCATCACCTCGTCGGGGCCCACGTTGCCCAGGTTCACGTTCGCGCCGAGCTGCTGGATGAACCAGGTCTGCTGGCTCTTCAGCGGGGCTTCCCAGATGATGTCCTGCCCCGGCACCTTGGCCAGGATGCGGTTCACCAGGGTGGTGTGCGCGTGGCCGCTCGGCCGGTAGATGCCCACCGTGCCGCTCTCGCGCGCCTCGGCGATCACCTTCCAGCTGCCGGCCTGCAGCTCGTCGTTCATCATGCGCACCCATTTCGCGGGGCTGATGAGGATGCCGCTCTCCTTGCTGCCCACCTCGCTGAGCACGGTGATGTCGCGCGCCAGCGTGTTGATGTACCGGCACTTGATGTCGTGCGGCAGGTTGATGGAGCCGTCGGACACTTCCGCGGCCTCCACCTTCAGGTCGGCCACCAGCCGGCGGTAGTCCTCGAACTGGCCGCGGGCGATGAAGGCCTCGAAGAGCGTGCCGCCCAGGTACACCTTGATGTCGTTGCTCTGGTAGAGCGCGATCTTGTCCTTGAGCTTCGGGGTGGCGAAGCTGGTGCCGAAGCCGAGCTTCACCAGGTCCACCAGGTGGCCGGCGCCGTCCACCAGGTCTTCCGACTGGCGCAGGCTGAGGCCCTTGTCCATGACCATGGTGAGACCTTCCTCGCGCGGCTTGCTGCTGCGCGCAGGGATGTGGGAAAGGCTGTAGTTCATTTGCGGTACAGCTCCAGCAGGTGCATCACTTGGGGCAGGGTGGCCGCCTCGGGATAGTGCTCGGTCAGCTGTGTGTGGGCGGCGTATTCGGCCATCAGGGCTTCCTCCAGCTCCAGCAGGGCCTGCTGCTCGCGCCCGGCGCGCAACAGGTAGCTCACCAGGCGGTATTTGTAGCGGGGGGTCAGTTTGTGCACCTGTTCGCCTTCGCGGAACTTCCGCAGGGCGGCATCGGGCCCCTTGAGGTTGAGCAGCAGGTCGGCGTGGTCCATCCAGCCTTCGAGGCTCTGGGGCTCGATCGTGTTCAGCTTCTCATAGGCCTTCAGGGCCTGCTCGTACTTCTCCGAGCGACCCAGGGCATTGGCGTAGTAGTACCAGGCGTCGGAATTGTCGGCGCCGATGGCCACGGCCTGCTCCAGGGCCTTCACGGCCTCGGGCAGGCGCTCCTGCATGTCCTTCACCACACCGCGGCCGATCCACGCGTCCACCCAGGTGGGGTCCAGCGCGATGGCCTGGTCGTAGTGGATCAGGGCCTGCTCGTAGCGCTCCATCTTCTCGTAGCACTCGCCGATGAAGCTGAAGGTGATGGCCTGCGGGCCGTCGAAGGCCAGGGTCTCCTCATAGCAGGCGATGGCCTCCTCGTACCGGGCGGCCACCAGCAGGTTGCGGGCCTTGCTGAAGTAGGCGGAGCTGAAGCGCTCCTCGATGGCGATGGCCAGGTCGAGCGCCTCGTTGCTCTCGTCCAGCCGCTCCAGCTTGGCCAGGGTGTTGCCCAGGTTGTACCAGGCCACGCTGGAGTAGGGGTGGTCGTTGGTGAAGTTCCGGAAGAACACCACGCTGGCCTCGTCCGCGCCCGCCAGGTCGAAGCAATAGGCCATCTCATACAGCACGGCCTCGTTCTCGGGGTTCAGCTCGAGGGCCTTCTTCAGGCAGGTGATGGCCTCCTCGAACTCCTCCATGTTCTCATACTCGAAGGCCAGGTCGAGGTAGATGTCGTCCAGGCCCTCCTCGGCCAGCTCCAGGGCGCGCTTGTAATGCTCCACCGCCCGGCGGTAGTTGCGCTGCTGGCTGTAGATGCCCGCCTTGTGCAGCTGCACGTCCTCGTTGAAGGGCTCCACCTTCTCGATGGCGTCCAGCAGCTCCATGGCCTTGCCCAGGCGGCCCAGGCCCATCATCACCACCGCTTCGCAGAAGGTGATGTCCATCGACCCCGGGTGGAGCCGCTTGGCGAAGAGCACCACCTGCTCGGCCTTCTTCGGCTCGTTGTGCTCCAGGTAGTGGTCCACGATCAGCTCGAACTCCTCCACATCGAAGAACAACTGGTCGTTGCGGTCGAGCATGGCCTCGTAGCGCTGGACACAGGCCTGCTGGTCATCATTGCGCTCCGGGGCGGAACGGGGGGCTTCGTTCATGCGGTCAACGGGACTTGCCGACCAAAGGTAGGGGTCCACGCCCTCATGCGACCAGCCGGAAGCCGCGTTGTGAACAGCGTCCGGTGCATGTTTCCGCACGCTACCGACTGAGGATGAGGGTATTTTTGCGGCCGCATTTTCCATGTGCCGGGGTGCTCATCCGCCCCGTGCCCATGGCCATCCTTCGATCACGAACGTGCGCCTGTCGCTCTCGGATGAGGGCAGGGGCACCTGAGCACTCGCCCCCATGACCCTTATCCGCAGCATCTCCGGCATCCGTGGCACCATCGGCGGCGCGCCGGGCGAAGGCCTGTCCCCCCTCGACGTGGTGCGCTACACGGCGGCTTTCGGCACCCTGATTAAGAACGCCGGCGGCAAGGCCCGGCCCCGCCTCGTCCTCGGCCGCGACGCCCGCCTCAGCGGCCCGCTGGTGGCCGACCTCGTGCGCGGCACCCTGGTGGGCCTCGGCTTCGAGGTGATCGACCTGGGCCTGGCCACCACGCCCACGGTGGAGATGGCCGTTCCCGGCGAAGGGGCCGACGCGGGCATCATCCTCACCGCCAGCCACAACCCCGCGCAGTGGAACGCCCTGAAGCTGCTCAATGCCCGGGGCGAGTTCATCAGCGCGGCCGATGGGGCCGAGGTATTGCGGATCGCCGAGGGCGATGCCTACCGCTTCGCCGAAGTGGACGACCTGGGCAGCGTGCGCACCGACGACACCTGGACGCGCAAGCACATCGAGGCCATCCTGCGGCTGGACCTGGTGGACGTGCCGGCGATCCGGGCCAAGGGCTTCCGCGTGGTGGTGGACGCCGTGAACAGCGTGGGCGGCATCGCCGTGCCGCAGCTCCTGAAGGCGCTCGGCGTCCAGGAGGTGGTGGAGCTGTACTGCGAGCCGACGGGCCGTTTCCCGCACAACCCCGAGCCCCTGCCCGAGCACCTCACCGACCTCTGCGCGCAGGTGCAGCGGACCCAGGCCCATCTTGGCATCAGCGTGGACCCCGACGTGGACCGGCTGGCCCTGGTGTGCGAGGACGGCAGCCTCTTCGGCGAGGAATACACCCTGGTGGCCTGCGCCGACCACGTGCTGGCGCACCGCCCGGGCGACACCGTCTCCAACCTCAGCAGCACGCGGGCCCTGGACGACGTGGCGCAGCGCCACGGCCGCACCCGCCACGCCAGCGCGGTGGGCGAGGTGAACGTGGTGGAGCTGATGCGGAAGGTGGGTGCGCCCATCGGGGGCGAAGGCAACGGCGGCGTCATCCTCAGCGAACTGCACTATGGGCGCGACGCCCTGGCCGGCATCGCCCTGTTCCTCACCCTGCTGGCGAAGAGCGGCAAGAGCGCCCTGGAGCTGCGCCGCAGCTATCCGGACTACTTCATCAGCAAGAACAAGATCGAGCTGAAGCCCGGTATGGACGTCCAAGGGCTGGTGGACCGGATCGGAGCGCGTTACAAGGACCAACCGCATAGTACGGTGGACGGCCTGCGCATCGAGTTCGGCAAGGAGTGGGTGCACCTGCGCAGGAGCAATACGGAGCCCATCGTGCGCATCTATGCCGAGAGCGACAGCGCCGCCAAGGCCGATGCGCTGGCTCGCAGGATCCTGAGCGAAATGGCCGAACTGTCGGCGGCGACGGCTCCCGCCCGGTAAATTCGCGCTGCTTCACGTCCATGGGCACAGGCGCACATGGGCACATGGGTCCATGGACAAGATCTATTTCGACAACGCCGCCACCACGCCGCTCGATCCCGAAGTGATCGCCGCCATGCTGCCCTGGATGCAGGAGCACCACGGCAACCCCAGTGCCGTGCATGGTTTCGGCCGCACCGCCCGCGCGGGCATCGAGCAGGCGCGTCGCAAGGTGGCCGAACTGCTGAACTGCGCCCCGGGCGAGATCGTCTTCACCAGCGGCGGCACCGAGGCCGACAACATGGCCCTGATGGGCAGCGTGCGCGACCTCGGGGTGCGGCACATCATCACCTCGCCGGTGGAGCACCACGCGGTGGAGCTGACGGCCCACGCGCTCGGCCACACGAGCCCTGCGCAGGTGCATTGGGTCCGGCTGGAAGCCGATGGCCGGCCCGACCTGGCCCACCTGGAAGAGCTGCTGCGCACCCATCCGAAGGCGCTCGTCTCCCTGATGCACGCCAACAACGAGCTGGGCACCCGGGTGGACCTGGAGGCGGTGGGCCGCCTTTGTCGCCGCTACGGCGCCCTCTTCCACAGCGACACGGTGCAGACCATGGGCCATTACCGCTTCGACCTGGCCGCCCTGCCCGTGGACTTCATCACCGCCAGCGCGCACAAGTTCCATGGGCCCAAGGGCATCGGCTTCCTCTACATGCGCAGCGACGCCACGCTGAAGCCGATGATCCTCGGCGGCTCGCAGGAGCGCAACATGCGGGCGGGCACCGAGAACATCTACGGCATCGTGGGCCTGGCCAAGGCCATGGAGATCGCCTACCGCGACCTGGACGAGCACGTGCACCACGTGCAGGGGCTGAAGGAGCGCATGAAGCAGCGGCTGAAGGACGGCATCCCCGGCGTCAGCTTCAACGGCGACAGCGGGTCGGACAGCCTCTATACCGTGCTCAGCGTCAACTTCCCCGATGACGGCAAGAGCGAGATGCTCATCTACAACATGGACATCGAGGGCATCGCCTGCAGCGGGGGCAGCGCGTGCAGCAGCGGCAGCAACAAGGGCAGCCACGTGATGGCCGCGCTTTATCCCGCACAGACCGGCGCCAACATCCGGTTCTCGTTCAGCAAGTTCAACACCCCGGCCGAGGTGGACCGTGTGGTGGAGGTGCTCCAGCGCGTGCTTGCCGTGGCCGCCGTGAAGGCCTGAACGGCCGGCGGCCCTGCCCGATCTTTGTCGGACGACCATGTCCGGCCCCCGCTCGACCACTGAGGCCCATCAGGCCCGCATCCGGCGCATCGTGCCCTGGCTGGTGGCCACCGGGCTCTTCATGGAGAACCTGGACACCACCATCCTCAACACGGCGGTGCCCACGATCTCGGAGGACCTCGGGGTCACCGCGCTCAGCCTCAAGTCCGTCCTCACTACCTACACGCTCAGCCTGGCGGTCTTCATCCCCATCAGCGGGTGGATGGCCGACCGCTTCGGCACGCGGCGCGTGTTCCGCACGGCGGTGGGGCTGTTCACCCTCGGCTCGCTGCTCTGCGGGCTCTCGGTGGACCTGCACATGCTGGTGGCCGCGCGCCTGGTGCAGGGCATCGGCGGGGCCATGATGACACCCGTGGGCCGCCTGGTGCTGGTGCGCACCTTCCCGCGCTCGGAGATGCTGCGCATGATGAACTTCGTGGTGATCCCCGCGCTCATCGCGCCGCTCATCGGGCCCTTCGTCGGCGGGCTCATCGTGCACTGGCTGCCCTGGCGCACCATCTTCTTCGTCAACCTGCCCATCGGCCTCGTCGGCTGGTGGATGGTGCGGCGCTACATGCCCGACCACCGCGACCCCGGCGTTCCCCCGCTCGATCAGCTGGGCTTCCTGCTCTTCGGCAGCGGCATCGCGCTGCTGTCGTACGTGCTGGAGGTCTTCGGCGAGCACAGCTGGGAGCCCGGCCCCATGACCATCATGACGTTGACCTCGGTGGTGCTGCTGGCGGCCTATGGGCTGCATGCCCGGCGGGTGGCGCATCCGGTGCTGCACGTGCGCATGTTCCGCATCCGCACGTTCCGCGTCTCGGTGGTGGGCGGCTTCATCACGCGCCTGGGCATCGGCGGCATGCCTTTCCTGCTGCCGCTGCTCTACCAGATCGGCCTGGGCTATTCGCCGCTGGAGGCGGGCCTGCTCACCACGCCCCAGGCGCTGGGGGCCATCGGCATGAAGGTGCTCAGCCGCCGCCTGCTCGCCCGCCTGGGCCACCGCCGCGTGCTGCAGTGGAACACGGTGCTGCTGGGATGCAATATCCTGGTCTTCAGCCTTATCGGGCCAGGTACGCCGGTATGGGCCATCCTGGGGCTCAGCCTTACGCAGGGGCTGTTCTCCTCGCTCCAATTCACCTGCATGAACTCCCTCGTCTATGCCGACGTGAGCGATGCCGATGCCAGCAAGGCCAGCAGCATCGCGGCCACGGTGCAGCAGATGTCCACCAGCTTCGGGGTGGCCGTGGCCTCGCTCATCGCCGCGCTGTTCCTGATGGGCACCGGCGGCCAGTACGATACCGTGCGGTACATCGGCGGGCTGCACCACACCTTCCTCGTGCTCGGCGGTGCCACCATCCTGTCGTCGCTCACCTTCTCCGGCCTGCGCAAGCTCGATGGCGCCAACGTGAGCGGCTATGCCCTCACGACCGCCCTGAAAGGAGGGGAGGAGCCGGTGGCGGCGCCTGCCCATTGAGGCGGCAACGAAGGGGCGTACGACCGTTCGGTCGGCGTGGTGCCCGTCCACCCAGGACCTGCTTCCCAATCATCGGCCCGCTGGTGGATCTTTGCCGCATGGAGCGTTTCGCCATCTGCCGGGTCGAGGCCACCCGCCCGCGTGGCTTTCGCCTGCTCGACGTTCATGGCGTCCCGTTCGGGGAGGCCCGTTATGTGAAGTTGTTCTCCTCCGACCTGATCGGTGTCCTGGAGGGCCGTGAGCTCCGCTTCACCGCGGTGGGCCGTTGGGGCCGCTATTACCAGGTGCACTGGGACGGGGTGCTGGTCGGCGAAGTGAGTCCCGCCAATTGGGGCGGCATGCGCATCGGCTTCCGCAGCGGCGGCGACCAGCAGGTGCTCGAGCTCGTCCGCCGCGGGGTGTTCGCCTGGGGTTCCGTCCTCCGGGTGGCGAAGGACATCGACCTGCTGGCGGTGGAGCCGGAGTTCAATTGGAAGGTGCTCGCCAATGACTTCACCGTCCGCGTGGTGGGGCGGGGGATGACCCCGGAGCAGACGGCCCTGCTGGTGGCGATCACGGGGTTCGCGATGCGCTGGCGGCAGGCCCGTTCAGCGAACGCGGGGTAGCCTGCCCGGACGGTCCCCGACCGGCAACGGCCAAGGCCCGGCTATTCGTGCGCCATCGCCACCTTGGCGCCGGGCTGCGGGCGGGCGTACTTCACGAAGAAGATGAGCGGCAGGCAGACGATCACGCAGATGCCCACGAGCCAGAAGACGTTGTTGTAGGCCACCAGGCTGTACTGCTTCATCACCGTGAGGTCGAGCATGCGGTAGGCCATGGCCTCGGCCTGGTCGGCGGAGTAGCCGGCATTGAGGAAGTTGGCCACCAGGCCGGAGAAGCGTTCCTGGGCGGCGGCATCGTAGGCGGTGACGTTGCCCAGGAGGTCGGTGTTGTGCTGCACGCCGCTGTTGGTGAGGAACACGTTGAGCATGGCGATGCCGATGGCGCCGCCGATCTGGCGGATCATGCTGGTGAGGCCGGCGGCCTGGCCCACGGCGCTGCCGCCGAGGCCCTGCAGGCAGAGGGTGAGGATGGGGGCCATCATCAGGCCCATGCCGAAGCCGCGGAGGATGAAGGGCCAGAAGAAGTCGCGTTCGGCCGACAGCGGGGAGCTGAAGGTCATCATCACCGAGAACCCGAACGTCATCAGGATGCCGACGCCCATGATGATGCGCGGATCGGCGCCCCGGCTGAGCTGGCGCCCCACGAAGCCCATGGCCACGCCGGTGGCGAGCGCGCCGGGGATCATGAAGTTGCCGGTCATCGTCGGGGTCCAGCCCAGGCCCACCTGCACGAAGAGGGGGAACACGAACACGGTGCCCATGAGCACGAAGCCCAGCACCAGGTTGAGCACCGCCCCGATGGGCAGGTTGCCGTGCTTCAGCAGGCGCACGTCCACCGCGGGGTGCTTGGTGCGCAGCTCCCACCACACGAAGGCGATCAGCCCCAGCGCGGAGATGATGCTGAGCACGGTGATGAGCGAGCTGTTGAACCAGTCGTCGGCCGGGCCTTCCTCCAGCACGTACTGCAGCGTGCTCACGCCCAGCACGAGGAAGGCGATGCCGCCCCAGTCGATGCGCTCCGGCCGCTTGGCGTCCTTGCGGTCGTGGATGAAGGTCCACGAGAGGTAGGCCGCGGCGAGGCCCACGGGGATGTTCACCAGGAAGATCCAGTGCCAGCTGAAGTTGTCGGTGAGGAAGCCGCCGAGGGTGGGGCCGAGGGTGGGACCGATCATCACGCCCATGCCGAAGATGGCATTGGCCTGGCTCAGCTTCTCCGGCGGATAGGCGCCCACGATGATGGTCTGCGCCAGGGTGAGCAGCGCGCCGCCGCCGAGCCCCTGGATGAACCGCCAGATCACGAGCATGGGCAGGCTGGTGGCCATGCCGCAGAAGAACGAGGCGATGGTGAAGATGAGGATGCTGGCCGTGAAGTAGTTCTTGCGGCCGAAGAGGTCCGACATCATGCCCGCGAGCGGGATCATGATCACGTTGCTCACCGCGTAGGAGGTCACCACCCAGGCGATCTCCGTGGTGGTGGCGCCGATGCTGCCGCTGATCTCGCGCAGCGACACGTTCACGATGCTCATGTCGATGAGCTGGAGCATGGCCGCGGTGATGGCGGCTACCACCACCATGGTGCGCTCGATCCCCTGCGGGTAGTCGGCCTTGCCCTCGAGGGCCGCAGCGCTCATCCCTTGACGGTCACGGTCACGTTCGCGCTGAGGCCGGGGGCGAGGTACACCGCGGGATCGTCCACGGGGTCCAGGTCGATGCGCACCGACAGGCGCTGGGTCACCTTCACGAAATTGCCGGTGGCGTTGTCCGGGGGCAGCAGGGAGAAGCGCGCGCCGGTGGCGCCGCCGAGCGAGCTCACGTGCCCGTGCAGCTTCAGCGACGGGAAGGCGTCCACCCGCACGTCCACGGGCTGGCCGGGACGCAGGTCGGTGAGCTGGGTCTCCTTGAAGTTGGCGGTGACCCACAGGTGCTTCACGTCCACCGCGGAGCAGACCGGCGCGCCGACGGCGACGTACTGTCCGGCCTCCACGGCCTTCTTGCTGATGACGCCGTCGAAGGGCGCGGTGAGCACCGTGTTGCCCAGCTTGATCCGGGCGAGCTGCACCTCGGCCTCCCGCTGCTTCACCATCGCTTCGGCCAGGGCGATCTGCGCCTGCTGGGCCTGGGCCTGCGAGCGCGCCCCGCCCGCCTGGGCCTGTGCGGCGCCAGCCTGCCTCTTCGCCATCTCCAGCTGCGCCTTCGCCATGTCCACCTCGGCCTGCATGGCGTCCAGCTGCTGCGGCGTGGCCGCGTCGTCCTTCGCCATCGCGCTCACGCGGTCGAACTCCTTCTGGGCCTTCCACAGGCGCGTCTCCGCGGTGGTCACGCTTTCGCGCACGGCCAAGCTGCTGAGGCTGCTGGCATTGGCGTTGAGGTCGGCGGTGCTGAAGCCCGAGCGCGCCGCCTCCAGCATCGCCTTGGCGTTCTCCAGTGCGGCCTCGCTCTGCGCCACCATGGCGGCGTAGTCGGCGTGCTGGACGATCACCAGCGTGTCGCCCTTGTGCACGATCTGGTTGTCGGCGAAGCGCACCTCCTGCACGTAGCCCGCCACGCTCGCCCGCACCGGGACGATGTTGCCGTCGAGCTGTGCGTTGTCGGTGCTCTCCCGGCCCATGGAGCGGATCCAGAGCACCACGGCGACCACGGCCGCCACGGCGCCCACGCCGATGAGGATCTTCCTGCGATTCCCGTTGGGCTTCTTCGCGCCCGCTTGTTCTTGCGTTGACATGGGGTGAGGCTCAGTAGCCTTGTGTGCGTTGGTGGTCGATGCGGGCCATCACGGCCTGGATCTGGTGGAGCCGCAGGTCCAGTTTCGCCTGGTCCTGGGCGTTCTGGTAGGTCACATAGTCCTGCGCGGTGATCACGCCGTTCTCCAGCTGGCTGGCGGCGGCCTCGCGCACGAACGTCTTGCTCTTCACGATCTCGGCGTCCAGCTCCGCGAGCTTGTCCAGCTTGGCGATCTCCTGCTCCTCCTTGTCCAGGTCGATGCGCTGTTGCAGCTCGAAGGCCTTCCGCCGTCCGTCGATCAGCTGCTGCTCGATGTCCAGCACCCGCAGGTCCTTGCCCTGGGTGGACAGGCCGGTGAGGTCCCAGCTGAGCCCCACGCCCACGATGCCGTAGGTGCGGAAGTCGTTGTTGAGGAAGTTGAAGCCCGGGCGGCCGTAGTAGCCGTTGCCGAAGGCCATCAGGTGGGGGAGGTGCTTCTTCTTCACCAGCGAGGCCTGCAGCTCGCTGCCGTTCCGCTGGAGGGCGAGGAGCTGCAGCTCGGGGCGCGTGCCGGCCGTGGAGGCCGGGGGCGTGGGCAGCACGAAGGTCATCGTGGTATCGGCCGGCTGGCCCATCAGGGTGCCCAGGGCCTGCGTCAGCTGCACCAGCCCCGTCTCCGCCTCCACGATGCGCTGCCGCGTGGTCAGGGCCTCCGCCCGCAGCACTTCCTCATTGCTCTTCAGCGAGGTGCCGTTGCGCACGGCGCTGGCCACCTTGGTGCGGCGCGCCTCGATCTCCGACGCACGCGAGCGGAGGATCCGGAGGTTCTCCTGTTGCAGCAGGATGTTGCCGTAGATCCGGTCCACGCGCTCGCTCACGTTCAGCAGGTCCACATCGGCCTGCGCGGCCTGCACCTGGGCCTTGGTCAGCTCCATCTCGCGCTGCACGTGCGTGGTGCCGAACTCGTAGAGCGTCTGCTGCACCTCCAGGCCGGCATGGTACTGATCCGGCGAGATGGTGATGGCGGGGAAGCCCAGGGCGCTCAGGTCGAACTCGGTCACCTCGCTCTGGTAGGTGGCCTGGGCGGCGGCGCTCACCTGCGGCAGCCAGCGCTCGCCCGCGATGCGGGCCCGCTCCTCGCCGGCCTGCAGGTAGAGCTGCTTGTCGGCGCTCACCGGGTGGTGGGCCAGCGCCGCCGTGCGCGCCTGCTCCAGGGTGAGCGTGGCGGGAGCCTGCGCCGCCAGGGCGCCGGCCAGGATGGACACAAGGGTGGTCGCGAGGGATCGCATGGTCATTTCTTCATCATCCGGACCAGCAGGTCGGCCGCTTCCCGGGCGTAGGTGGTCATGAACGTGTCGTACTCCGCGGGCGCCATGCGCAGGGCCCCGCACATCATCGGGGCGTTCAGCAGCGGGTAGGCGCACATCGAATGCATGGCCAGCGCCAGGATCCGCGGGTCCTGATCGCGCACCAGCTTGCTCGCCCGCAGGCGCTCGTAGTAATGGATGAACCGGTTCGGCTTCTTCCGCTTCGCCGCCAGGCGCTCGTCCAGCTTCTTCGGGTCGCGGCGCAGCTCCTGCACCAGGAAGAGGATGGAGGTGTCCTTGAAGACCTCCATGAGGTCCACCACGAACCGACGCACCTTCGTCTCCCAGTCGTCGCTGTCGTCCTCCCACGTGTTCAGCAGGGGGACGATGCGGTCCATGTACTCGTCGAAGATGCGGTCGAACAGCTTCTCCTTGCTGCGGAAGTAGTAGTGCAGCGAGGCCTTGCTGATGCCCGCCACGTCGGCGATCCGCTGCATGCGGGCCCCCACGTAGCCGTCCTCCATGAAGACCTTGCGGGCGGCCTCCAGGATACGGCTCTCGGCTTCGGTGATCGTCATGGCGGGCGCAAAGATAGATCGGTTTGACCAAATGGTCAAACCAGGTGGTACGTCCGTTTGGTCAAGGGGGCCCGGAGCGGCAGGTGATAAGGCTTCCGGAACATCGGGACGCTTCGGGCAGGCGGCACCCCGGTCGATCCGATGGCCCCTGCCGACGAGCAACAGGATCCCTTCGTCGCCGTATACACGCTGGGCGGGCCCGGGGCCGTTAGCTTCGTACCCCTGCTCGGAAAAGGAACGTGTCGCTCCTCCTCGGTCTCCTGCTCACCGGCCTGTTCGTCCCCGAACGGCCTGCGCCCCCGGCGTTGCCAGCGAACGCTGCGGCGGTGGAGGCCGATGCCGTGTTCGCCGAATGCGCCCTGGCGGGTGTGATGGATGCGGAAGCCTTCCGCCGGGCCTACCTGAGCCGGTCCGTCCACCACGCCACGAGCACCATCCTGGCGGTGGCCGACATGACGCGCCCGTCCACGGAGAAGCGGCTGTTCATCATCGACCTCGCGCGCAAGCGGCTCCTGCTCCGCACCTGGGTGGCCCATGGCCGCAATTCGGGCGACCGCTACTGCACCTCGGTGAGCGACCGGCCCGGGTCGCTGCAGACGAGCAGGGGCCTGTACCGCGTGGGCGAGCGCATCGTGAGCCCCAAGCACGGCGATGCGCTGATGCTCCATGGCCTCGACAAGGGCGTGAACGGCCACGCGGAGGAGCGCGAGATCATCCTCCACAGCGCCGATTACGTCAGCGCCGCCTTCATCGCCGAGCATGGCCGGCTGGGGCGCAGCTTCGGTTGCCCGGCCGTCCCGTGCGAGGACCTGCCGTACATCCTGCGCCTGTTCGCCGGCGGCGGCCTGCTCTACGTGCACGCCCGCTGAGCCCCGCTTCCCGGCGGATGGCGACCTTTACGGTCGCATGCGCCCGTCCCTGTTCCTGCCCTTGATCCCCGTGCTGGCCCTGGCGGCCTGCACGGAGCGCCCGAAAGCCCCGCCCACCAAGGCCGAGGAAGCCCACGCCATCGCCGAGGTGTTCGAGACCCCCGTGGAGTACACGGTGCACCACCTGGACAGTGCGGACGTGCAGGCCTTCCTGGCCGGGCATCCGGAGGCCCGGGGCGATTCCGCGGCGATCACCGGGTTCTATGCGCGCCGCGGCTACCAGTACGCCTGGTTCGTGGGCGACTCCCTGTCCGGCGCGGCGGGCAACCTGTTCGCCCTGATGAGCGCCACCGACACGGTCCTCCGCACCGGCCCTTCGGACTACAGCGAGGCCCATGCCCTGGTCATCGGGCTCCTGAGCGGCGATTCCTTGGTGCCCGGCCCGGCGCGGATGCGCGATGCGGAGCTGGCCCTCACCGCGCTGTTCTTCCGCTTCGCGGACACGCACTACGGCGGTTTCGTCCAGCGCGACGTGCGTGACCTCGACTGGTTCATCCCGCGGCGGAAGAAGAACGTGGACCAGCTGCTGGATTCCCTGGCGGCCGGCCGCATGGACCTTTCCGCCTATGAGCCGGTGCATCCGCAGTACCAGGCCCTGAAGCAGCAGCTGAAGCGCTATTACGCCCTGGAGCGGGCCGGCGGGTGGGCGCCGATCGCGGCCGACCGGAAGGCCTACGCCTGGGGGGATTCCGCGGCTGCGATCGCCGCGGTGCGCAGCCGCCTGGCCCAGCTGGGCGACCTGGCTATGGACACGGGCGGCGCACGTTTCGACAGCACGCTGGTGGCCGGGGTGCGTTCCTTCCAGGAGCGGTACGGCCAGAAAGCCACGGGCACGATCGATGCGGCCTTCCTGGCCGAGCTGGACCGCCCGGTGGACGCGCGCATCCAGCAGATCCTGGTGAACATGGAGCGCCTCCGCTGGGTGAGCCCCACGCCGCCGAAGGACTTCATCCTGGTGAACATCCCCGAGTACCGGCTGCACGTGTTCGAGAACGGCGCCGAGGCCTGGAGCATGGACGTGGTGGTGGGTACCGCGGCCACGCGCACGGCGATCTTCAGCGGCGACCTGTCGATGGTCGTGTTCGCGCCGTACTGGAACATCCCGCAGAGCATCATCCGCAACGAGGTATTGCCGGCGGTGAAGCGCAACGCGGGCTACCTGACGAAGAAGGACATGGAGGTGGTGAGGGGAGGCACGGTAGTACCGGCCGGCAGCATCGACTGGAGCAAGTACAGCGCCGGCGTGCCGTTCACCATCCGCCAGCGGCCGGGCACGCAGAACGCCCTGGGCCGGGTGAAGTTCCTCTTCCCGAACGCCTACAGCATCTACCTGCACGACACGCCGAGCAAGAGCAAGTTCGCGGCCGACAAGCGCGCGTTCAGCCATGGCTGCATCCGCTTGAGCGACCCGACGCGGCTGGCCGAGTACCTGCTGCGCAACGACAGCGCGTGGACCCCGGCGAAGATCAGGAAGGCGATGGACGGCAAGCAGGAGACCACCGTGAAGCTGACCGACCCGATGCCGGTGGTGATCGGCTATTTCACCGCCTGGGTCGATGCCCAGGGCCGCCTCAATTTCCGCGACGACGTGTACGGCAACGACGCGAGGCTGGCCGGCGAGCTGTTCGTCAGCGGGGCCGACGTGGCGCAGCGGTGACCGACGGCCGCGAACCAGGCCGGGCCCTCGGGCGTATCTTCCATGCCATGCGACCGAAGAACACCATCTGCCTCTGGTTCAACAAGGACGCCGAAGAGGCGGCGCGCTTCTATGCCGCCACCTTCCCCGACAGCGAAGTGGGCGCCATCCACCAGGCGCCGAGCGATTTCCCGGACGGCAAGGAGGGCGAGGCGATCACGGTGGAGTTCACCGTCCTCGGCATCCCTTGCGTGGGGCTCAACGGCGGTCCGCAGTTCCCGCACAGCGAAGCCTTTTCCTTCCAGGTCGCGACCGACGACCAGGAGGAGACCGACCGCTATTGGAACGCCATCGTCGGCAATGGCGGTGAGGAAAGCGCCTGCGGCTGGTGCAGGGACCGTTGGGGCCTTTCCTGGCAGATCACGCCGCGCGTGCTGACGGACGCGCTCGCCGCCGGGGGCGGGGAGGCGCAGCGGGCCTTCGAGGCCATGATGACGATGCGCAAGATTGACGTGGCCGCCATCGAGGCCGCACGGCGCGGCTGACGCGGCCGCTCTACCGGGGCATGGCGGCGACCAGTTCGTCCACGAGGACGTCCAGCCGGTGATCGGCGATGACGCGCGTGCCGCCGTGGAGGAAGCCGTCGCGTTCCATGCGCGCGAACTGCGCCAGCAGCGGGTCGTAGAAGCCGCTCACGTTGAGCAGGCCGATGGGCTGGGCGTGCAGGCCCAGTTGCCGCCAGGTGAGCAGTTCGAAGAGCTCGTCCATGGTGCCGAACCCGCCGGGCAGGGCCAGCACGGCGCTGCTCAGCTCGTGCATCCGCATCTTCCGCTCGTGCATGGTCTTCACGCGGATGAGCTGCGTCACGCGCTCATGCGCGAGCTCCGCCTTCTCCATGAAGTCGGGGATCACACCGATGACCTCGCCGCCCGCCCGGAGCGCCGCATCGGCCACGATGCCCATGAGGCCCACATGCCCGCCGCCGTAGACCACGCCCAGGCCGCGCTCGGCGAGCGCGATGCCGGTGCGTTCCGCGGCGCGCACGATGTCCGCATCGCCGCCGGTGGAGGCGCCGCAGAAGACGGCGACACGGGTCCTCATGGCGCGGAGGTCTGGTCCACTTCCGGCAGGCGGCGGCAGGCGCCGCGGAAGGCCAGTCCCTGCGTGAAGGGCTTGCGTGCGCGGCCGAAGAAGACCATGGTGTCGGGCCGTGGGCCGTTCAGGCGCAGCAGGGTGGTGTTCTCCTTGGTCCCGCCGTCGGGCAGCACCTGGCGCTCATACCAGATCACGCCCACGGTGTCGGGCAGCACTTCGCCACTGTAGACCTCGGCCTCGTAGTAGGCTTCGCCGGTCTCCCCGTCGAGCAGCCGGCCGGGCAGGTGCCAGGCGCTGAGGGCGCCCTTCCGCACCTCGTGGGCGTCGGTGCGCAGCACGTACATCGATCGTTCCTCCGGGCATGCATCGCAGGCGCGGGCGCCCAGCAGCACATAGGCGACACCGTTGGTGGTCACATGGCCCAGCTTCCCGATGCCGGAGAGCCCCGTGCGCAAGGTGTCACCGGTATTGAAGACGAGCACCGAACTGTCGCGCTTGAGCGCCCGCCATTCCAGGGGCGGGGTGGGCGGGGCCGCTGCGTGCGCGGTATCGGTGCGGGGCGCCGGCAAGGTGTCCACGGTGCGTGTGCCGGCCTCCGGCGCCGGGGGGGCGGCGCAGCCGGCGATCAGCGCACAGCCCACGGCCGATCCCATCGTTCTCCAGCTCCTTCCCTCGCGCTTGCCCATGGTGCAAG
>JAFDZF010000200.1 GCA_018267055.1 Bacteroidota bacterium | reverse complement strand
TGCCTCCGAGCGGCCCAGTGGACGCCGGACCACCGCTTGGCCGCTCACCGTCCTCACTTCGCTGTTCTTCATGTGGGGGTTCATGACGGTGATGAACGACGTGCTGATCCCGCACCTGCGATCGGTCTTCCAGCTCACCTGGACCGAAAGCATGCTGGTGCAGTTCTGCTTCTTCGGTGCCTACTTCCTGGGGTCGCTGGCCTATTACCTCATCTCTGTTTCCAAGGGCGACCCCATCCAGCGGCTGGGTTATAAGCGCGGGCTGATCCTGGGGCTGCTGGTCAGTGCCACGGGCAGCGCGCTCTTCGTGCCCGCGACGTATGTGCACGCCTATGCGGCCTACCTGATCGCCTTGTTCGTGCTGGGGCTGGGCTTCACGCTGTTGCAGATCGCGGCGAACCCGTTCGTGGCCATCATCGGTGCGCCGGAGAGCGCGAGCAGCCGCCTGAACCTCGCCCAAGGCTTCAATTCCTTGGGCACCACGCTGGCCCCGGTGATCGGCGGTGCGCTCATCTTCCGCTTGTACGCCGGCGATGCGGCCGTGCGCTGGCCCTACCTCTTCTTCGCCCTGCTCCTGCTCGCCCAGGCGGCATGGGTGCGGGCCACGGGCCTGCCCGAACCGGCACGCACGGAGCAGCCTCCGGTCGCCGGGGCCTGGCGGTATCCGCAGCTCCGGTGGGGCATGGTGGCCATCTTCTGTTACGTGGGCGCCGAGGTGGCCATCGGCAGCCTGCTGATCGGTTTCGCGCAGCTCCCCACCATCGCCGGGCTCACGCCGGACGAGGCCAAGTTCTACACCGCGCTGTACTGGGGCGGCGCGATGATCGGCCGCTTCGGCGGAGCGATCGCCTTGCGGGAAGGGCGCAGCCTGAAGGAGCGGATCGTCCTGGTGGGGCTGGTCGGCGGGGTGCTGCTGGCTGCCCTGTACCTGATCCACCACGCCGAGAGCGGCGTGCCGTTCGAGCGGATCCGCCCGTTCCGATACCTGATCGGCGCCAACCTGGCCATCGCGCTGGCCGTGGGGGCACGCCCGGCACGGGCCCTGGGC
Organism: Bacteroidota bacterium; assembly: GCA_018267055.1. Lineage (GTDB taxonomy): Bacteria > Bacteroidota > Bacteroidia > Flavobacteriales_F > PHOS-HE28 > PHOS-HE28. Next base: position 4,983 of record JAFDZF010000200.1, on the reverse strand, counting down.
GTCTATGCGGGCCTGGCCGCGCTGCTCGTGGTGGGCGCGATGTGCACCGAGGGCCACCTCGCGCTCTGGCTGCTCACCGGCGTGGGCCTCTTCAATTCGATCCTGTGGAGCAACATCTTCACCCAGGCCATCGACGGACTGGGCGAGGACACCGGGCAGGGCTCGTCGCTGCTGGTGATGATGATCCTGGGTGGCGCACTGGTGCCCGTGCTCCAGGGCTTCTTCGCGGACGGCCAGCTGGGCCTCCAGCGCTCCTTCATCGTCCCCGTGGCGTGCTACCTGTACCTGGCCTGGTACGGGTTCTTCGGCTCGAAGCACGGCCCGCCACGGCCCATCGCGCAGCATCCATGATCATCGGCATCGACATCGGAGGCACCACCACCAAGATCGGCCTGGTGGAGAAAGGCCGCGTGATCGCGCGCTCGCGCATCGCCACCACCGGGCATGCCGGCGACCACGCTTTCGCCGATGCCCTGGCCGCCGAAGTGCGCGGCCTGGCCGAACGCCACGGCGCCACCGTGTCGGCAGCGGGGATCGGCGCGCCGAACGCCAACCAGTACACCGGCATCATCGAGATGGCCCCCAACCTGCCGTGGAAGCACGACGTGCCCCTGGCGCGGATGATGGCCACGCGGCTGGGCGTCCCCGCCACGCTGGGCAATGACGCCAATGCGGCCGCCCTGGGCGAATGGCGTTACGGTGCGGGCCAGGGCTACAACGACCTGCTGATCGTGACGCTGGGCACCGGCGTGGGCAGCGGCTTCATCGTGAACGGCCGCCTGGTGCTGGGCAGCCACGGCAATGCCGGCGAGCTGGGCCACATGACCCTGGTGATGGACGGTCGTTCCTGCACCTGCGGACGCAAGGGCTGCCTGGAGGCCTACGTGAGCATCCGCGGGTTGCGGCAGACCTATGCCGAGTTGGACGGCGACCCCGCCGTGCTGCAGGAGGAAGGCGTCCGGTGCATCGCCGATGCCGCCCACCGCGGTGATGCGGCCGCCCTGCAGACCTTCCGCCACGCGGTGCGTTGGTTGGCCGTGGGCCTGGCCAATGCGGTGGCGGTGACCGGGCCGCAGCGCATCGTGCTCTTCGGCGGCATCGCGCGGAACGGCGACCTGCTGATGGCGCCCCTGCGCGAGCATTTCCAGGAGGCCCTGCTGAACATCTACATGGGCCGCGTGGACCTCACGGTATCGGCCCTGCCGGACGACGATGCGGCCATCCTCGGCGCGGCGGCATTGACCACGCTCTAGCAGCGGCCGGGGCGTAGTTTCGAGGCATGCCCGTGCCACGTCCCCTCCTTCCGTTCCTCTTCCTGCTCCCCTTCCCTGCCCTGGCCCAGGAGGCCGATCCCGCCCGCGACCTGGTGGACCCGTTCGTGGGGACCGGCGGGCACGGCCACACCTTCCCCGGCGCCTGCGTGCCCAACGGCCTGGTGCAGCTGAGCCCCGATACGCGTGCCGATGGCTACAACGATTGGGATGGCTGCGGCGGCTACCACTATAACGACAGCGTGATCCACGGCTTCAGCCATACGCACTTGAGCGGCACGGGCGTGGCCGACCTCTGCGACGTATTGCTGACGCCCCTCGCCGGTGAACATGGGGCATCGTGGCTCCGCATGGGCCACCCCCAGCGGTTCGATCATGCCGGGGAGCAGGCGCATGCGGGCTACTACCGCGTGCGCTTATTGGGGCCACCGGCCGCGGACGGGGCCGCCCTGTCCACCCGCGCCGTGCCGGGAGGTGGGCCGATCGACGCCGAGCTGACGGCCGCCACGCACACCGGCGTACACCGCTACACCTTCCCGAAGGGCGAGGCCGCATACGTCGTGCTGGACCTGCGGCACCGCGACCAGCTGATCGCTTCGAGCATCCGCGCCACCGCGCCGGACGAGGTGGTGGGCGAGCGCCGCTCCTCGTCCTGGGCCAGGGACCAGCACCTGTACTTCTGCATCCGTTTCAGTGCGCCCTTCACCGCGGACGTCATGCCTTCGGACCTGGCGGACCGTGCGGCCGGCTTCCGTTTCGGGACGCTGGACGCGCCGCTCATCGTGAAGGTGGGCATCAGCGCCGTGAGCGTGGAAGGCGCACGGAAGAACCTGGAGGCCGAAGTGCCCGGCTGGGATTTCGATGCGGTGCGGAAGCAGGCCGAGGAGGCCTGGAACGCGAAGCTCCGGAAGATCGTGCCGCAGGGAGGCACGCGCGAGCAGCTGCGCATCTTCTACACCGCCCTGTACCACTGCTATGTGGCGCCATACCGCTTCAACGACGTGGACGGCGCCTACCGCGGCATGGATGGCGCCGTGCACCATGCCGACCACGATGTGTACACCGTCTTCAGCCTGTGGGACACCTTCCGTGCGCTGCATCCGCTGATGACGCTGCTGGAGCCGGACATGACGAACGACTTCGTCCGGACCTTCCTGCTGCACTACCAGCAGGGCGGGCGGCTGCCGGTGTGGGAGCTCTGGGGCAACGAGACGGATTGCATGATCGGCTACCACAGCGTGAGCGTGATCGCCGATGCGTACCTGAAGGGCATCCGCGGCTTCGATGCGGAGCTGGCGCTGAAGGCCATGGTGGCGAGCGCGATGCGGGACGAACCCGGGCTGAACGCCTACCGCGCCAAGGGCTACATCAGCAGCGAGGATGCGCCCGAAAGCGTGAGCAAGACGCTGGAGTACGCCTACGATGACTGGTGCATCGCCCAGATGGCGCAAGCGATGGGCCGCGACAGCCTCGCTAGTGCGTTCTACCGGCGCTCGCGCAACTGGCAGAACCTCTTCGACCCCCGGAGCGGCTTCTTCCGTGCCCGTTACAACGGCGGCTTCAAGGAGCCCTTCGACCCCTATGAGGTGAACTTCAACTTCACCGAGGCCAATGCCTGGCAGTACAGCCTGTTCGTGCCGCATGACCTGCCGGCCTTCGCGGGCTTCCTCGGCGGAAAGGATTCCCTGGAGCACCGGCTGGACCGGCTCTTCAGCGCGCGCACCGCCACCACGGGCCGGGAGCAATCGGACATCACGGGCCTGATCGGCCAGTACGCGCACGGCAACGAGCCCAGCCACCACATGGCCTACCTCTATGACTTCACCGGCCATCCGGAGAAGACCGACGCCCTGGTCGCGCGCATCATGCGCGAGCTCTATCGCGATGCGCCCGATGGCCTTGCCGGGAACGAGGACTGCGGGCAGATGTCCGCCTGGTACGTGATGAGCGCGCTGGGCCTTTATCCCGTGGCTCCGGGCTGCGACCGGTATTGGGTGGACCGCTGGGCCTTCGACGACATCCACTGGTCATTGCCCGGGGCGGCCAAGCGCTGGGACGGCCCCACGAAGCAGATGGCCGCGGCGCGGACGGTGGACCCCTGGCCTTCGGTGACGCACGGCGCCCTCCTGGGCCCGTTCCCCTGGCTCAGCGATACCGGGAAGCCGATCCCGCAGGAAGTGCCCGACCTGCATGGCTGGCCGGCGCCGGATGCGTTCCAGGTGCCGCCCGCCCCGATCATCAGCGCCGGTAGCGCCAGCTTCCAGGATTCGCTCCGGGTGGCGATCACGTGCGCGCCCGGCCCCTGGTCCATCCGCTATGCGCCCTGGGCGGAGAAGCCCAAGACCTACATGCGCTATGAGGGGCCCTTCACCCTGCATGACAGCCAGCAGGTGAACGCCGCGGTGTTCGGTGCCGACGGTGGCGGGCCGATGGGGCCGGTCGTTCCCGCGCGGTTCACGAAGGTGGAGGGCCGGATGACGATCACCTTGGAGAGCCCTTATGCGCACCAGTATGCCGCGGGCGGCGATCGGGCGCTGATCGACGGCCTGCGCGGCGGGCGCGACTTCCGCACCGGCGAATGGCAGGGGTTCCACGACACCGATGTGGTGGCGACCATCGATCTGGGCGCGGTGAAGAAGCTGCAGCGCGTCGGCCTCAGCGTGCTGCAGGACCAGGGGGCCTGGATCTGGTACCCCGCGCAGGTGCAGTACGCCTGGAGCACCAATGGCCGCATGTGGAGCAGCGCCACCGTGGCGAACACGGTGCCGCGCGAGGCCGACGGCGCGCAGACCCAGGTGCTCTGGACGCCCCCGATCGGCAAGAAGGCCCGCTTCATCAAGGTGATCGCGACCAATGCCGGTCCTTGTCCCGCGTGGCACCCCGGCAAGGGCGGCAAGAGCTGGATCTTCGCCGATGAACTGCTGATCGAAGCGGAGTGATCCCTCTCCCCTTCCATGCGAAAGCCCCTGGCGGTCCCAGGGGCTTTCGCGTTCAGGCAGGCGGCGGGCCGATCGCTACCGGACGATCTGCAACTGCTGGGCCTTCACCCAGGTGGGGCTGCTGAGCAGCACGGTGTAGTTGCCGTTCTGCAGGCCGTGGAGATCGAAGCGGTCGGTGTTGCCGGCGCGGGCCGTGAAGGCTTCGTGGCGCACCTCACGCCCCGCCACGTCCAGCACCCGCAGGTCGATGGGGCCGGTGGTGCCCTGCGGCAGGCGGATGTAGAGCTCGCCCGTGGTGGGGTTCGGGTACAGGGCCAGGTAGCCGGATACCGGCTCGCTCACGCCCACTTCCCCGCATTCCACCACCCAATGCAGCGTCAGCGCATCACCGTCGGCGCAGGAGCCTGTGCTGTTGGAGACCACGAGCATCGTCAGGGCGTTCACGCCGTTGAAGCTGTTGATGGAAAAACCGGTCATGTCACCGAAGTTGTTCCCCATGTAGATGAGCTGCGTGCCGTTGATGCCGATGCCGTTGTAGATCTGGACGTAGTCGTTCACCAGCAGCTCGCCCCAGAGGAAACCGATGGTGAGCGGCAGGCCCTCGGAGCTCTCGTACATGAACCACGCGGTGTCGCTGTCGGTATAGCAATGCTCATACGCGGCCGCGGCGCACGAGGGCACCACGCAGTCCTGCGTGGAATAGGTCATGGGCGCGCTGAACACACGGCACAGCGCATTGGCCGCGTTGTATACGCCCACCGTGGTGGTGGAAT
>JAFDZF010000001.1 GCA_018267055.1 Bacteroidota bacterium | reverse complement strand
GTCTACACCATGGCCAGTACCTTCAACGGGGAGTGCCTGATGGGGGCCGCGTTCATGCCCCCGCCGATCGTTCCACGTCCCTTGCCCTTCCTGCTGCCGACCTCCGGCTGTGCCCCGCTCACCGTGGCCTTCGCGGATACCACCGGTGGCGGCACGGCCACCGTTTCGTGGGACCTGGGTGACGGGACGATCAGGCCCGACAGCGCCTTCATCCATACGTACGCGGCACCGGGCAGCTATGATGTGCGGTTGACGGTACGCAACGGGGCGGGCTGTACAGGCGATACCCTCTTGGAGGACGTGATCACGGTGCATCCGGGCGTGAACGGGCATATCGCCACCACGCCGAACCCCACGGATACGGAGCATCCGGATGTGACCGTGGACGGTACGGGCTCCACCGGCGATATCGTCACGTGGTGGTGGGACCTGGGTGCGGCCGATCCAACGACCTCGGCCGATCCCTCGTTCACCGCCACCTTCCCTGCGGAGGCGGGGAGCTATCCGGTGATGCTGGTGGTGGCCTCCGCGGCCGGATGTGTGGACACGGTGCGCTCGGTGGTGGTGATCGTGGAACCGGGCGTGATCGAGATGCCCAACGTGTTCAGTCCGAACGGGGACGGACGCAACGACCGGTTCATCCCGCTGAACTATAACGGCACGCCCGGCCTGCTGGAGGTCTACAACCGGTGGGGCCAGATGATCTTCAGCACCCGCTCGCTGGCCCAAGGATGGACCGGGAGCGGGGCTCCTGACGGCACCTATTTCTACGTGGTGACCGCGGATGACCCGGACCAGGAGAAGCGCACTGGACACGTAACGCTCGTGCGATGAACAAGCTGTTCCGTTGGATCCACACCTTCACCCTGCTGCTTTGCGGCGGGGTCCTGCTCGCCCAAGAGGTGTGCGACAACGGGGTGGATGATGACGGGGACGGCCTGATCGACCTGAACGATCCGGACTGTCCATGCTCCACGGTGCTGATGCCTCCCGGGCTGCCGAGCTACATCCGGAACCACTCTTTCGAAGAGCGGATGTGCTGTCCGTACGGATTCGTGCATGCGTACTCCCCGCCATGGTTGAGCTGCGCCTCGGGCTGGCAGCAGGCTACCGGCGCCACCTCGGACTACTTCAATGAGTGCGGTTACTCCCCGGCCGGGTTCAATCTGCCCCCACCGGACGGTGATGGTGCGGTGGGCTTCTTTGCAGGACCGGGCTACTTCGAGTATGTAGGTACCTGCCTCACCTATCCCGCCCCGTCCAATCCGCTGCTGGCAGGGACCACTTATACCCTCTCCCTGTGGGTCAGTTGCGGGGGAGGGGACGGGCAGTTCTCGCAGAGCCCGTCCCAGGCCGATCCCTCGATCTTCACGGACCAGCTTCCCCTGGCCATTTTCGGATACGCCGATGCCTGTGTGGAGTTCCCGATCGGCACGACGGATTGCATCGGATACCAGCCGGGCTGGAGCGAACTGGGCCGGGTGATGGTGCAGCCTGCGTGGGATTGGACCCGCGTCTCGATCACGTTCACCCCCATGCAGGACATCCACACCATCATGATCGGGGGAGGGTGCGATGTCCCGGCCAGCTTCGGGCAGAACTTTAACGTGGTGGATGCCTCGGGCAATGTGACGAGCGTTTCTCCCTACTTCCTGGTGGACGATCTGATGCTCACGATCGCGCAGGACCAAGTGCTCAGCCCGACCGCGGTCGCAGGGAACCTTTGCGTGGGGAACGCGGTGGCGACTGCACAGCCGCCTGCCGGTGCCACCGGATACCAGTGGTACCGGGACGGTGTGGCCCTGGTGGGACAGAACAGCACCACCCTGGGCATTTCCGCCGCCGGGCTCGGAGCGGGCGTCTATACCCTGGCCAGCACGTTCCAAGGCGAATGCCTGATGGGTTCCACATACATGCCGCCGGCCATACCGCCCGTTCCCTGGGCATCGTTGCACCCCACCTCCGGCTGTGCCCCGCTCACCGTGACCTTCGCGGATACCACCGGTGGCGGTACGGCCACCGTTTCCTGGGACCTGGGGGATGGTACGATAAGGCCCGACAGCGCCTTCAGCCACACCTATGCGGCACCGGGCAGCTATGATGTGCGGTTGACGGTGCGCAATGCGGCGGGCTGTACAGGCGATACCCTCCTGGAGGACGTGATCACGGTACATCCGGGCGTGGACGGGCATATCGCCACCACGCCGAACCCAACGGATACGGACCATCCGGATGTGACCGTGGACGGTACGGGTTCCACCGGGGATATCGTCACGTGGTGGTGGGACCTGGGCGTGGCCGACCCGACGACCTCGGCCGATCCCTCGTTCACCGCCACCTTCCCTGCGGAAGCGGGGAGCTATCCGGTGATGCTGGTGGTGGCCTCTGCGGCGGGATGCGTGGACACGGTGCGCTCGGTGGTGGTGATCGTGGAACCAGGCGTGATCGAGATGCCCAACGTGTTCAGCCCGAACGGGGACGGGCGCAACGACCGGTTCATCCCGCTGAACTACAACGGTACGCCCGGCCTGCTGGAGGTCTACAACCGATGGGGCCAGATGATATTCAGTACCCGCTCGCTGGCCCAAGGATGGACCGGGAGCGGGGCTCCTGACGGCACCTATTTCTATGTGGTGACCGCAGATGACCCGGAACAGGAGAAGCGCACCGGACACGTAACGCTCGTGCGATGAAGGACCGCCCTCTTCTCCGTTCCGTCCGTGGGCTATTGGCCTTTGGGGTGGCCCTTGGCGGTGTTCCCGCGAGCGCGCAGCTGATCATCAATCAGACGCAGGCGCCCACCACCTTGGTGCAGAACGTGCTGATGGGCCCGGGGGTGTTCGCGAGCAACGTGACCTTCAACGGCAATCCGGGGAGCATGGTGGCCTCCACCGGTGTGGGGCCCAGTGAGATCGGCCGGTTCAATGGTTCGAACACCTGCCTCGGCCTAAACAGCGGGATATTCCTGTGTACCGGTGTCGCGAACTCCCACCTTCCGGGCCCCAACAACCAGCTTGGTGCACCGGGTGGGGGCATCGTGGTCGGAGGGGGCGTACCATCGTACTCGACCCCGGACCTGGACCTGAGCCATTTGACGGCCTGGCCGTATTGGCAAGTGAGCGGGGGCGGCAACATCCACTCCAAGGCGGTGTTGGAGTTCGATTTCGTGCCGATCAAGGACATGGTGAGCTTCCGCTATGTCTTCTCCTCGGAGGAGTACGAGACATGGGTGTGCAGCGAATACAACGACGTGTTCGGCTTCTTCATCAGCGGGCCGGGGATACCCGACCTCGCTGCGCCCTACTCGTTCACGAACAATGCGCTCAATATCGCCTTCATTCCAGGGTCCGTGACCCCCGTGTCGATCAACTCGGTGAACAGCGGGCTGATGAACGCCAGCAATGCCCACGGCCCCGATTGGACCGATCCGTTCCGCCCCTGCTTCAATGCCGATCCGAACTGGCAGGCCAATGCCCAATACTACCGGTACAACGGGGGGCAGGGGGGGCAGCAGGGGCCGCAGTTGGAGGCTCCTTACAACACGGACCCTTATTACATCCAGCACAACGGCATGACCGTGGTGCTCACCGCCAGCGCAGCGGTGCAATGCGGGCAGACATACCACGTCAAGCTGGCCGTGGGCAATGTCAATGATGCCGCCTACCCCTCGGCCGTCTTTCTGGAGGGGGGCAGCTTCACCAGTTCGGACCGTTTTTCGATGGATGTGGCGCCGGGCCCCACGGTGGAGTTCCTGCCCACGGACACGGTGTTCATCGAGAACGACTGCGACAGTGTGTACCTGCGCTTCCACCGGTGGGGCGGGTTCTACCTGGACGAGGACATCACGATCACCACGGGGGGCAGCGCCACCGCCGGGGTGGACTACCTGCCTGCGCTGCCCACCACCGTCCATTTCAACCAGCTGGACAGCACCGTGATCGTCCCCATCGCTGTGCCGGTGGATGTGGATGGCATAGAGGACCTGGTGGTGAACATCATCACCTGCAACGGACAGAAGGTGCAGACCTATGTGTATACCATCGACCAGCGGCCGCCGCTGCAGGTGGTGCTCGATGACCAAGCGCTCACCTGCCCGGGCACGGTGACCTTGACCCCGCAGGTCACCGGCGGCTCCAACGACCCCGCTGCGCTGACCTACCTGTGGAGCACGGGCGAGACCACCCCGAGCATCAGCCCCCTGGTGCTGACCACCACCCAGTTCTGGGTGACGGTGAAGGACAGCTGCTGGGCCCTGCCGGTGACCGACAGCGCTTGGGTGACGGTGCCACCGTACGACCCGATGGTGCTGACGATCACGCCCGACACGGCGATCCTGTGCCTGTCCACGGCGCAACTGCAGGTGTCGGCCACCCAGGGGGCCGGCGGATACACCTACCAATGGTCATTGAACGGTGCCGTCCAGGGCACGTCCGCCACGCTGACCGTGCCCTCGGCGGATCCCGCGGTCTACTACGTGGCGACCGTGACGGACCTGTGCGGGATGGTGGCGAAGGATTCGGTGCTGGTCTCCCAGGCCCCGCCCCCGCCGCTGGTGCTGACGACGACCCCGGACACGGCCATCGCCTGCCTGGGCCATGCGGACCTGGCGGTGTCGGTGACCGGTGGCGGCGGGGTGCTCAGCTACAGCTGGGCGAACAGCACGGGGGTGGTGGGCAACACGGCGGTGATCAACGTGCCCGCCGCCGTGCACGAGACCTATACCGTGACGGTGAGCGACCAGTGCGGCCAGAGCGCCCAGGCGCAGGTGGTGGTGACCACCGGCCCCACGCCTCCCCTGGTGTTCACCGCCGAGGGCGACACGGCGATGTGCCCGAACATGAACATCGTGCTGAACGTGCTGGGGGTGAGCGGCGGTGGCGGCGCCTACAGCTACGCCTGGAGCCCGGGCGGCACCGGCCCCTCGAACGGCCCGTCGTTGAACGTGAGCGTGCCGGACGATGCGCCCTTCACCGTGACGGTGACCGACGAATGCGGCAACCAGGCGGACACCACGGTGATGGCCGTGGTGCTGGACCATGACCCGCTGGCGCTGACCTGGTCGAACGACACCATCGTATGCCCGGGCGAGCCGGTGCCCCTGTGGGTGACCATCACCGGTGGCGCAGGCAGCTACGTGGTGCAGTGGCCGGGGATCGGCAGCGGACCGGCGGTGACCTGGACGGCGGGCCATGAAGGGATCATGGCCGGGGTGAACGTGACGGACCTGTGCGGGACCACCGCCTCGGGCGCGGTGAACGTGCTGGTGTACCCGGCCGGTGCATCGATCCATGCCACCCAGCTGACGGAGGACCAGTGGCAGTTCACGGCCACCACCCAGCCCCCCACCGGTGTCGATATCGAGTGGGACCTCGGTGATGGCACCACGGCGACCAGCACCACGGTAGTGTATCGGTACACCGACGCCCAGGCACACTGGGTGGTGCTGCAGGTGACCACCCCCGAGGGCTGCGTGGCGCTGGACAGCGTGCGGACCCGTCCGCCGGCCGGCACGATCTACTTCCCCAACACGTTCACGCCCGATGGCGACGGGATCAACGAGACCTTCGGTGGCGAAGGACGGCTGATCGAGGAGTATGAGCTGCTCATCTTCGACCGCTGGGGCCGCATCGCGTTCGAGAGCCATGACATGGCCGATCGCTGGAACGGGATGATCGATGGGGAGCTGGCGAAGAGCGAGGTCTACTCGTACCGCTACCGTGTTTCGGGGGTATTGATGCCCATGCACATGGGCTTCGGTCATGTAACGCTATTGCGATGAGGAAAGTGGGAAGCGCGATGATCGGTATGGTGGGTGTCGCAGCAGCGGCGTTCTTCCCGCTGCCGGCCAGTGCCCAAGGTCATTTCCCCGACGGGGTGTTCTGGCATCGTGCCGCCCCGTTCGATGCCGTGGCGACGGCGGTGGACGATGAGCGGCGTGCCGCTGCAGGGGAGCTCGATCTGTATGCGCGGACGCTCGATCTGGGGATCGACACCCGGCATGATGGCCTGTGGTCCGTCGAAGGAGCGGACCGGGTGTGGCGGATCGGGGTGGTATCCCGCGGTGCCCGCGCCTTGGAGCTGTTGATGGAGGACGTGCAGGTCCCTGAAGGTGCTTCGTTGGGCTTCATCGATGGGGCCGGGAACACCCTTGCCCGGCCCATGCCGATGCAGCTGCCCAACGGTGTCGACGCCTGCTCGACGCCGATGGTGTTCACCGATTCCCTGGTGCTCGAGTACCGCGAGCCGGCGACCGGCACCCAGGAGGGCCATTTCCGCATCCAGGGCCTGGCGCATGCCTACCGCTACGTGGACGACATGCTCCGCGAAGGGAGCTGCCATGTGAACGTGGCCTGCACGCCGGAGTCCGTCGGCTGGGAAAATGCGATCACCGCCACCGTGCGCATCAGCGTGGTGACGCCCCAGGGCAACGGTTGGTGCAGCGGCACTTTGGTGAACAACGTCCGCCAGGATTGCACGCCCTATATCCTTTCCGCCTTCCATTGCGGGCGCACGTCCACTTCCTCCCAGTTCGCCCAGTACAAGTTCTACTTCAACTTCCAGTACGCCACCTGCACGGGAGGCGCCTACAGCACCGCCCAGTTCCTCACCGGTGCACAGAAGGTGGCCTACAGCGATGATTACGATCCGCAGTACCAGGGCCTGGGCGGATCGGACTTCCTGCTGCTGCGCACGAACATGGACATCCCGTCCTCGTTCGACCCGTACTGGGCAGGATGGGACGCTACCGCCCTTTCGACGGTGGCCGCTGACGGCGTGTGCGTCCACCATCCCACCGGCGCACCGAAGCGGATCAGCAGCTTCACGCAGACCCTCACCACGGGCCACCCGATGGCCTCATCCGGCCTGATGACGCATTACAAGGTGCGCTGGGCCCCCACGCAGAACGGCTTCGGCGTGACGGAGGTGGGGTCGAGCGGCTCCGGCTTGTTCAAGCCCCATGCGGTCGGCCCGGTGCTGATCGGAACGCTCACCGGCAGCAGCTCCGGCCTGGATTGCATCAATAACAGCGGTACGAGCTACTTCGGGAAGATGAGCTACCACTGGACGAACAACCCGAACACCGCCGACCTGAAACTGAAGCATTGGCTGGATCCCGATGGCACCGGCACGTTGGTGCTCGGTGGCAGTGCGCATCCCTGCACCGAGCCGGCCGCCGTGCCCGATGCGGGTCCCACTGCCTCGCTCAGCGTGTTCCCGAACCCCGTGGACGACCGGCTCTTCCTCCGTGCCGAGGGGCTCGGGGCGTTCGCCTACCAGGTGACCGATGCCGAAGGGCGCTCGATCCGCGCGGGACGGGTGACCGGCCCGAACGCTTCGATCGACGTGGCCGGGCTGCCCCATGGACTTTACCTCTTACGCGTGAGCGATACGGGCCGTGGGCCCGTGTGCACACCGTTCATCATCGCCCATTGACCTGAATCCCTAAACCGAGACGTAAGACATGCACGTACTTCTACGCACCGCACGCCCGCTCGCCCTGCTCTTGGGCGCATGCGCGTGGCCTTTCGTGACCCAGGCCCAGGTGAGCCTGTACAGCTACTCCGAGTCCGTGGAGGCCTATACCGAGATCACCGTCGACGATGGTGGGTATTCCTTGGGGACGCCCACGTGGTGGCCGCCCGTGTACAACCAGCGGGCCTTCGTGGATCCCAACAACCTGGACGGCACCGTGACCAATGGCTATCTGGGTGCGGCCCAGGGCCCCGGATTCCCCATCGGCTTCGACCTGACCTTCAATGGGGATGTCTTCGATCGCGTGGGCATCTCCAATTCCGGCTGGATCAGCTTCGGCAAAAGCAGCGATGGCAACCAGGCCGTATGGACCTATTCCATCGACCATCCGCATGGCATGCCGTTCGTGCAGTACTACGGCGGTCCTTCGGTCCCCTACAAGCGGAACCGGGTCGCCGGCTACGGCACCGGCCAGCTGTGGATGCAGGACATGACCCCGCAGGTGCCTCCTGGCCCCGTGAGCTCCCTGCGCATCGCCACCATCGGCACGGCGCCCAACCGGGTCTGTGTGATCCAGTGGAAGGACTTCCTCAATGCATACCCGCCCAGCAGCTCGCGGATCAATTTCCAGATCCGCCTCAACGAAGCGGACAACTCGGTGGAAGTGCGCTATGGCCAGATGCTGTTCAGCTCGATATCCCAGGTCAGTGCACAGGTGGGGTTGGGCGGACGCGTTCCGGAGGATTTCAATTCCCGGATGACCGTGTATGAGCAGCCCGCTTTCCTCTACGATTGGAACATCACCGCAGCCGGAACGGTGAACACGGACGTTTGCCTCGCAGTATCGGAGCAGCCGGGCCACCCCAACGGCTCGGGCGTGCCGCCGGTCGCTGGCCGCACGTTCAAATGGACGCCCTCGACCTGCCCGCCTCCGGCCTGGCCGTTGACGATCAGCGAGACCACCTTCCAATCGGCCTTCGTCACCTGGACCCCCACCCCGGCCGGTGAGTACGCGTACTACGTCTCCACGGAGAACGACATCAACGGCCCGGAAGTGGCTTCGGGCAGCACCACGGATCCGGAGGCGGTGATCGAGGGCTTGTCGCCGATGACCACCTACTATGTGTTCATCCAGAGCATGTGCGGTGGAGAGCCGGGCGTCTGGTCCACGGGTACTCCCTTCCAGACCCTGGGCGGTGGCTTCGTGATCTGTGATGGCACCACGATGCAGGAGGATTACTGCTCGCATCAGTTCTCCACGGTCGATTGGAGCTACGTCTCCGAGGACGGCTCGCCCTTGAAGATCGAGTTCCAAGGAGGCTTCATCGGCACCGCTGGGACCGAATCCTTCAAGATATGGGATGGTGGAGCGCCCACCGGCGCCGCGGGCTTCACCGGCCATGGCGATCTGACCGGACAGACCTTCCTGGCCAGCAGCGGGCAGATCTACATCCGGCTGGTGACGGATGCCGGGGCTTGCGAGGCGCAGCCGTGGTACCTGCCGCTCCAGTGGCGTGTAGGCTGCAAGAACTGCACGGACCCCCTGGTGCAGTTCAGCCTGGGCGACGTGGTCTGCGATGAGCAGCAGTACTATGTGAACACGGATATCTTCTCGCTGGGTTCCTCGGCCACGCTGTCGCTGGAGAACTCCCTGGGCCTGCCCGCCACGGTGGTGAGCACCACGGGCGTCCATGCCGTGGGCCCGTTCCCGGCCGGCCAGTCGGTGACGATCACCGCGCAGAACCCCGATAATGCCATGTGCTACTCGGCCAGCGGGGCGTTCATCAACCTGCCCTGCGCGCTGGTGGATTGCGGTCCCACGACCTATACGTACTGCTACGGCGACAACGAATGGTCGCAGTGGGCCTACCAGGGCGCCGGTGGCCAGGAGATCGGCATCCGCTTCCTGCAGGGCTCGATGGGCCTGGGCGATGACGGCCGCATCTACAACGGGGCGGATCCTGACATGGCGGTCCCGGTGGACCTGCAGAGCTGGGGCAGCCTGATGAACGCTATGTACACGTCCAGCGCTCCTTCCACCGACCGGACGCTGGTCCTGGAGCTGGTGTCGGATAATGAGAACAGCTGTGCGAACGGTGGTCCCTTGTTCGATCCTTCGCAGGAATGGAAGTACGTGGTGGCTTGCTACGACGGCTGCACCCAGCCCCAGGCCACCTTCGCCAGCACGTGCCTGAGCCCCACGCAGTATGAGGTCGCCGTGACGATCAGCCAGCTGGGCAGCACGGGCAGCGTGACGATCACCAACAACGGCGGTGCACCGAGCGTGACGGCCACCGCGGTGGGCACCTACACGGTGGGTCCGTTCACGGCGGGAACCCCCGCCACGGTGGAAGTGGAGGGGGCCAGCGTGCTGTGTTCCTGGACCTCTCCGGTGCAGAACCCGGACTGCAGCAGCGTTCCGACGGGCGTCGCTGATGCCACCATGCCGGCGATCCGGCTGTTCCCCAACCCGAGCGACGGCCTGTTCAACCTGGAACTGCCCCAAGGCATGAGCGGGGCCACCGATCTGCTGGTGGCCGACCTCAGCGGCCGTGTGGTGGCCCAGCAGCGCCTGAACGGCACCGGTCGCGTGGGCGTGGACCTCAGCCGGCTGCCCAACGGGCTCTATACCCTGACCCTGCGGAACAACGAGAAGACCGCCAACGGACGGATCAGCATCCAACACTGATCATACCTGACCCTGAAGACCGATCATGATGAAACGAGCACGTTCCTTTTTCCCGGACAAGCACAGGGCCGTGGTGGCTTTGGCTTCCGTGGTCGCACCCGCCTTGCTCTGGGCGCAGGTGAGCCTGTACGGCTACTCCGAATCGGTGGAGACCTATACCGAGATCACCAGCGCGGACGGCGGGTATTCGATGGGTACGCCGACGTTCTGGCCGCCGTACCATAACCTGCGGGCGTTCGTGGACCCGGCCAACCCGGACGGGGTGATCACCAACGGCGGTTACCTGGGAGCGGCCACCGGCCCGGGCTATCCCATCGGGTTCGACTTCCTCTACAACGGGGATGTCTTCGACCGGATCGGGATCGCCCATGGTGGCTGGATCAGCTTCGGGAAATCCTCCGACGGCAACCAGGCGGTGTGGACCTACACCTCGGACCATCCGCACGGCAGGCCGTTCGTCCAATCCATCGGCGGCCCTTCGGAGCCTTACAAGCGCAACCGGATCGCAGGTTGGGGCGACAGTGAGCTGCGGATGCAGGACATGACCTCCCTCATCCCTCCAGGCCCGATCTCCTCGCTCCGCGTGGCCACCATCGGCACCGCGCCCGACCGGGTGTGCGTGATCCAGTGGAAGGATTTCCGCAACAGCTACAGCTCGACCGGCACGCTGATCAATTTCCAGATCCGCCTCAACGAGAGCGACAACTCCGTGGAGGTCCGTTTCGGCAATGTGATCTTCGCCTCTTCGGGCGGGACCGCCCAAGTGGGCCTGAGCGGCCGTGTCCCCGAGGACTTCAACAGCCGCGTCACGCCCTATGAGCAGCCGGCCTTCCTGTATGACTGGAACCTGACCGCCGCCGCGACGGCCAATACGGAGGGCTGCACCGTCGCCGCCACCCAGCCCGGCCAGCCGAACGGCTCGGGTATCCCGCCGGTCCTCGGCCGCAACTTCAAGTGGACCCCTCTGACGTGCCCGCCGCCGGCGTGGCCGTTGACGATCGGTGAGGTCACCTTCCAGTCGGCCCTGGTCACCTGGCAGCCTACGGGAGCAGAAGCGTACGAATACTTCGTTTCCACGGAGAACGACATCAACGGCCCGGAAGTGACCTCCGGCACCACCCCGGACCCCGAGGCGGTGATCGAGGGCCTGGATCCGCGGACGACGTACTATGTGTTCGTGCGGGGCATCTGCGGTGGTGAGCCGGGGACCTGGTCGCTGGGCACCCTCATCCGCACCCAGGGCGGGGGATTCGTGGTGTGCGACGGTACCGCGGTGCATGAGACCTACTGCTCGCACCAGTTCGATGTCGTGTACTGGAGCTATGTGTCCGAGGACGGCTCTCCGCTGAAGATCGAGTTCCAGGGAGGCGTTGCGGGCAACAATGCCTTCGAGATGTGGAATGGACCGATCGATAGTGGTGCGGACTTCACGGCCTCCGGTGACATCACCGGGCAGACCTTCCTGGCCAGTACCGGGCAGATCTCCATCCGGCTGACGACGGATGCAGGCAGCTGCGAGACCCAGCCGTGGTACTATCCGTTCAATTGGAAAGTGGGCTGCAAGAACTGCACGGATCCCCTGGTCCAGTTCAGCCTGGGCGATGTGGACTGCGATGCACAGGAGTTCTACGTGAACGCCGACATCTTCTCGCTGGGCTCTTCCGCCACGCTGCTGTTGGAGAACGACCTGGGCCTGCCCGCCGCCACGGTGAGCACCACGGGTGTCCACGCGGTGGGGCCGTTCCCGGCGGGTGATCCGGTGACGATCACCGCGCAGAACCCCGACAACGAGATGTGCTATTCTGCGGCCGCCCCGCTGGTGAACGCGCCGTGCGCCATCGTAGGCTGCGAGCCCACCTGGTACACGCGCTGCGCCCAGCCCAATGAAACGCGGGACTGGCTCCTGCAAGGGGATGGACAGCCGATCTCGGTGCGTTTCCCGCCGGTATACCTCGGCTGGGATGCGGAACTGATCGTGTACGACGGCGCCGATGAGCTGTCCCCCTCACAGACCATCACGGTCAACGGGCAAGCGGACAATCAGGTAGTGACGAGCACCAACGCCGAGCACATGCTGCTGGTCCGCCTGATCGCCAGCCAGTTCCCGGACTATGCTTGCAGCGAGGGCAATGGAAGCCCGCTGGAGTTCGTGGCGGCCTGCAGCGATGGCTGCGAGCAACCCACCGCCACCTTCGCATACGCGGATTGCACGTCGCCGACCACGTTCAGCGTGGTGGTGAACGTGACGGACCTGGGCTCCACCGGTTCGGTGACCATCACCAACGATGGTGGCGCACCCGACGTGGTGGCCAACGCGGTGGGCGCTTACACGGTAGGCCCGTTCCCCTCGGCCAGCGTGGTCGAGCTGAACGTGGAAGGGGCGAACGACGTGTGCACGTGGACCTCTTCGTCGCTGAGCAAGGACTGCTCGACGATGGGCGTGACGGAGGCTTCACAGCCGGGTATCGCGCTGTTCCCCAACCCGAACGACGGGCAGTTCACCCTGGAGCTTCCGCAGGACATGAGCGGCGCCACCGACCTGCTGGTGGCCGACCTCAGCGGACGCGTGGTGGCCCAGCACCGCTTGCTCGGCACCGGCCGGGTGGGCGTGGACCTCAGCCAGCTCCCCAATGGGCTTTACACACTGACCCTCCGGAACAACGAGAAGACCGCCAACGGAAGGATCAGCATCCAACATTGATCGACGCCAGGGCGTACCGGACCGCGGGGCCACTCTCTTGACCCACGTGGTCCGGCGCCCTAAGCGCGACCCACGGTTAACCAGATCGCATGGACAACATCGTCCGCAATACAGGGATCGGCCTTCTCCTGGCCATCTTGTCCGGAACGGACACCCGGGCACAGGTATCGGCATACACCTTCACGCAGGAGGTGGGCACATGGCAACCCATCGCCGGTGGCGGAACGCCCCTGGGCATGCCGGGCCTGCCCCCGCCGTTCACCTTCGATGACAATTCCTTCGTGGCCCAGGGGGACAACGTGCCCTTGGGGAACGCCTCCACGGGCAACGGCTGGCCCATCGGCTTCACGTTCTACTACAACGGCCACGCCTTCGATCGGGTGGGGCTGAGCATGGAAGGTTGGCTGGCCTTCGGCCGTTCCGCCGATGGCCCGCAGGCCGTGTACGTGCCCAATGGAAGTGCGGCCTACACGCCGCTGAGCTCCCCCGATCAGGCCAACCTGCCGGCCCTGATGCACAACCGTGTAGCAGGCTTCAGCAACGACCTGGCCGCCTTGGGCAATGGGGGCACCTGGCCCCTGCAGATCCGCACTTCGGGCGTGGCGCCCGACCGCACCTTCACGGCGGAGTGGAACGTGGTGCGCTCCGGGACGTCCAGCGTGTTCCGGTTCCAGATCCGCCTCAAGGAAGGGGGCGGGGATCCGGCCGCGCAGACCGTGCAGGTGGTGTATGGAAGCATGCCCCAATCCGGCCAGCTCACCGGCCAGGTGGGCCTGAGCGGATCGAGCGCTGCGGACTTCAACAACCGCTCCGTCACCGCCAGCCCGTTCGACTGGACGCTGAGCCAGGCGGGTGCGACCAACACCGCCACCTGCCAGGTGCCGGCATCGACCACCCAGTTGCCGCAGGGGCTCACCTTCACGTGGACCCCGCCGGCATGCGCGGTCAATGGCATCGCCGTCACCGACCTGCTGGCCGCCTCGGGCAGTGTTTCGGGCACGCTTTCCTGGCTGCCCACCACGGGTGCCGGCAGCTATGACTACGTGATCACCGCCGGTGGTCCCACCGATACGCCCGTATTGTCCGGCAATGGCATCACCGGGACGAACGTGCAGCTGACGGGCCTGCCCCTGGGACAGCAGCTCTTCGCCTATGTGCGCGCCAACTGCGCCCCTGCTGGGATGTGGGGTTCCGGGCAGCCCTTCGCCACGGAGGGTGTCATCGAAGTGGTGTGCGGGCAGCCGCCGGTCGAAGCCGAGCACTGCTATTCGAACTACGAGCATCGCACGTGGACCTACAGCAGCTCTTCCGGTGCCCCCTTGCGGGCCATCTTCCATGAAGGCACGATAGGCCTGGGCGACCTGCTGACCTGCTACGATGGGCCGAACGACCAGGCGCCCCTGCTCTTCACCTCGGCCAGCGGCCCCATAGCGGGGCAGACCGTGAACACCACCAGCGGCCACCTCACCATCCGGCTCCTGGCCGATGACCTTTCGGCCTGTGACGACACCGAATGGCTGGATCCCCTGGTGTGGGAGGTGGGCTGTGTGGACTGCGACCCCGTGATGGCCAACTACGCCGTGGTGGATGATTGCCCGAACGGGCAGTTCCAGGTGAACGTGACCATCTTCAGCATGGGCTCGGCCACCTCGGTCCCGATCACCAATGACGGCGGTGCACCGGTGGTCACCGCCAACGGCATGGGCTCCTATACGGTGGGCCCTTTCCCGAACGGCACGCCGGTGACCGTGAAGGCCGAGAACCCGGACAACGCCTACTGCTCGTCGGTCTCCACCTTGCTGGTGAACGGCGCCTGCCCCGTGGTGAGCTGCGGGCCGGATACCTACACCTATTGCTACAGCAACGACGATGCGTCGCAATGGGCTTACCAGTCGGAGGCCAACGAACGCATCGGGATCCGGTTCCTCTCCGGTACCCTGGCCAGCGGCGACGTGATCCGGATCTACGACGGCCTGGATCCCTTCATGGCCACGCCGCTGTTCTCGGGCGACCATGGTGGCAACCTGAATGGCCTGATGGTGACCACGAGCGCAAGCAACGCCGAGCATGCCTTCCTGCTGGAAGTGGCCGCCAATGGCAGTTCCTCCTGCAACACGGGCCAGGCGACGCCGTGGGAGTACGTGGTGGCCTGCTACGACGGCTGCACGGCGCCGGAAGCGACGTTCACCGTGGTGCCGGATTGCGACAACGGGCAGTTCAGCGTGTCGGTGGACCTGGCATCGCTGGGCAGTGCATCCAGCGTCCAGCTGGTGAACGATGGCGGTGCTCCTGCCGTGAACGCGACGGCCAGCGGAACCTATACGGTGGGTCCCTTCGCCGTGGGCGCTGAGGTGACGGTGGGCGTGGAAGGGGCCAGCGTGCTCTGCTCCATCGCTTCGCAGCCCCTGACCGAGGATTGCAACGTCGGCGTGCGCACGCACGATACCCATGATCAGCTCTCCATCTACCCGAACCCGGGTGACGGCTTGTTCCACATCGCATGGCCCGTGGGTTTTGGTGGGCGCCTGCGGTTGGACGTGCTGGACATCACCGGGCGTACGGTGGCGAGGCATATGCTCCAGGACCTGGGTGGCCGCCAGGCTGTCCAGGACCTGGGGTATCTGCCAGCAGGCAGCTATACCCTCTTGCTGAACGATGATCATGGCCGGCGCGCTTCGCAGGTGTTGATCCGTCGCTGACCATCTCCGAACTATCGGGAGAGGCCGTCTCATCACGAGGCGGCTTCTCTCTTTTGAAGCAGGCCTGACGTTCGGGAAAGGGCACTGGACGGGCGCCGCTGGCCGATGATCCCTCTGGGGAGCACGGACGGCCTTGAGCGGATCGATCGCATCGATCCCTGCGGTCGGCTGGATACGAGGGGCGTGTCGCAGGGAATGTCTTTCCCGGGATCGTCCGGATCCCCTTGCGCGGTCGTCCTGAAGGACAGGCGTGCCTGGAAGGTTCGTTCCACCCGATCACAGGGGCCTCCAGTGGCAGGTTTCGCGGTTCTTTTTCCCTGCGAGGGAATGCCCGCTCCAGGGCATGTGTCCGCAATAGGTTACAAGACGTCCAGTGGGCGATACGGCCGGTCCGCGCTCCTCGATGGAATGCGCCAGCTTGATCGAACGGCCGAGGAGCCGTCGACTTCGACCGTAATCAGCGCTTCATGAGCTGTGCGGTGCCGATGGCGCGTCCATCGGCGGTGACGACCTGCACGAAATAGGCACCGGCGGCCAGGGGGCTCACATCCAAGGGATAGCGGAGCGCTCCGTGCTCGGCGGTGGTGAACTCGGTGTGCAGGGCACGTCCCACGGCATCGGTGATCAGCACCATGACAGGCCCGGAAACGGGGATGTCCATCAGTAGTTCGACCCGGCCGGTGGTGGGGTTGGGGAAGAGCAGGGGATGCCCGGACCGGTCATCCATGAAGGCCACCACGATGTCGCTGTGTGCGAAGCGGCCGTCACGGTCCACCTGGCGGAGGCGGTAGTAGTTGGCGCCCGGGAAGGGATGCTGGTCGGTGAAGTGGTAATCGATGCGGCTTTGGGAGTTGCCGGCGGCCTCCACCGATCCGATGTCGGCGAAGGTCTTGGCATCGGGGCTTCGCTCGATGATGAAGTGGCTGCTGTTGCTTTCCGATGCGGTGGCCCAGGTCACCTCGATCTCCTGTCCTTTCGCCTGTGCGTCGATGGAGAGCAGTTCCACGGGCAGTACCAGGCTGGTGCAGTCGAGCATGGTATTGCTGGTGACGCCGGATACATCGGTGTATTGGGTCCAGCGCATCTGGTACTGGACGTTCACAGTGGTGTCCTTGCCGTGGACCAGGGCGATGAGGTAGGCGTGGTCGGCCTGGATGGACAGGGGGGAGAGCCAACCCCAGCCTCCATTGCCTTCCTGGGTGATGCCATTGAGCCCGGGTTGCAATCCAGTGGAGGTATTGCGTCGCGCGCTGCTGCAGCGCACCGGCGGTCCGGGAGGCGCGCAGAGGTCGTCGGCATTGATGTTGGGCATGTAGGGCATGTACGTGATCGCCCCCGCATCCCAAATAGCGAAGTCCAGATCGGCGGTGTTCCCGTTCGTGGTGCCGTCGAACCAGAAAGCGACGGTGCCGTTCTGTACGGGGCGGAAGATGAGCCAGGCAATGCCGTTCCGTTCGGTCGAAAGGCAGCCCATGTTGGCAGCGGTGAGGTCATAGCGGTTGCCGGGCTGCAGGGTGCCCATCAGGGTGCCGAACTCGGTGTTGGGTGTGCATACGGTCTTTGCACCCAGGCAGTCGCTGACGGGAGGCACCAAGGGTTGGCAGGCATTGTTCAGTGTGAACCTGTACTGGGCGGGCGGCTGGGGACCGAACACAGGTACACCGACCGTTTGCTCCCAAAGCACGGTGGGATCCCCCAGTCGGATGACCCGGTAGGTCGTCCCTCCCATGGTCCCGCTGTTGTAATACTCGAACAGCGCGGTGGCCCCTGTAGGGATGGCGACCAGGATGATCTCACTGGCGTCACCGGGTGAGGTGGAGTAGGTGGTCGGCGCCCCCCCGTTGATGGTCACATCCATGTACTGGGTGCCGTTGGGGTACTGGGCGGAGAGGTCGATGAGGTAGAAGCAGGACCCGGCGGGGGGGATGGGTTCGGAGATGCAGAGGGAGAAGTTGCCTTGGGCGGAGCTTCCCTGCGCCCAGGCGCGGACGTAGTAGGTCTGTCCGGGGACCAGCCCGGTGCGGATGATGCGCGCGCCGTTGCCGGCTCCTTGGTCGGCATCGCACTCGATCAGGGTGAACCGGCCGTTGCATCCACTGCCGCCGGTGGTGTAGAGGGCCATGGCGGGGTCGGCGGGGAAGCCTGCTCCGGTGGAGGCTTCGATGAAGACGGTGCCGCTGGGTGGTGCGACGAAGGAATACCAGACATCCCTGGAGCTGCCATCGAAGCCGCCACAGGCAGGCGTGGGAATGCCCGGGGTATTGCAGGCGTCGATGCTACCACCGGGCCCAGGGGAGACCGGACAGGAGACATTGAATGCCAATGGGGTGGCGCCGCAGGGCTGGTTATTGGCCGGGGGCGTTGGATCGGAGGGGTTGGGGGCGACCCATCGGAAGCGGAACTGTCCATAGCGTCGCACGGCGGACTGTGCGGATTGGAGGGAGTGGAACCGCACGTACAGTGTGGCTCCCGCGGGCAGGCACCTGAACGACAGGTTGGTCGATGTGGGGGCCGTGAGGGGAAGTGTTCCTTGGAAGGCCCCGATCTGCCTGAAGGTGGAGGGGTCCGTGCAGTTGGAAGCCAGGTAAACGCTGACCCCGATGGTCCAGGCGGTCATGGATCCGGTGGTGGCCCGGGCGAGGAACATGTTCACGTTGCCGGAGGCGGGGACGATCAGTTTGCGCCAGAGGTC
>JAFDZF010000019.1 GCA_018267055.1 Bacteroidota bacterium | reverse complement strand
TGAAGGCATCGCTCTCGAAGAAGCCGTGCTTCTGGTCGGCGATGAAGGTGCCGATGAGGGTGCCTTTCTTCAGCACCATCTTCTCCAGGCCCATGCGTTGGCCCAGCCAGCGGAGGCGGATGCCCTCCATGAGCTCGGTGACCTGGGGCGGGATGGGGCCGAAGCGGTCGGTGACCTCGGCGGCGAAGCGCTGCAGCTCGGGTTCGTCCTTGATATCGTCCAGGCGGCGGTAGAGGGAGAGGCGCTCGGCGGTCTCGCTCACGTAATCGCCGGGGATCAGCATGGGCAGGTCGGTCTCGATGATGCAGTCGTCGCTCTGGTCGCGGCTGGCGCCCCGGGCGAGCGGGCGGTCCTCGAAGAGCTCCTTGAAGTGCTCCTCCTTCAGCTCGCGCACGGCCTCTTCGAGGATCTTGTGGTAGGTCTCGAAGCCGATGTCGTTGATGAAGCCGCTCTGTTCCGCGCCGAGCAGGTCGCCCGCGCCGCGGATGTCGAGGTCCTTCATCGCGATGTGGATGCCGCTGCCCAGGTCGCTGAACTGCTCGATGGCCTGCAGGCGCTTGCGCGAGAGGTCGGGCAGCAGGTGCGGGCTCGGTGCCAGCAGGTAGCAGTACGCCTTCTTGTTGCTGCGGCCCACGCGCCCGCGCAGCTGGTGCAGGTCGCTGAGGCCGAAGTTCTGCGCCTCGTTCACGATGATCGTGTTCGCGTTCGGGATGTCGAGGCCGTTCTCCACGATGGTGGTGCACACGAGCACGTCGGTGTTGCCTTCGATGAAATCCAGCATCACCTCTTCGAGCTGGTGGCCTTCGAGCTGCCCATGGCCCACGCCCACGCGCGCGCCGGGCACCAGCTTGCGGATCATGTCGGCGATGAAGGCGATGTTCTTCACCTTGTCGTGCAGGAAATACACCTGGCCGCCGCGCGACAGCTCGTACTCGATGGCGCCGCGGATGGTCACCTCATCGTACGGCTGCAGCAGCGTGGTGACGGGGTAGCGGTTGGGCGGCGGCGTGCTGATGATGCTGAGGTCGCGCGCGCCCATGAGGCTGAACTGCAGCGTGCGCGGGATCGGTGTGGCGGTGAGGGTGAGCGTGTCCACCGTGGCGCGGAGCGTCTTCAGCTTGTCCTTCACGTTCACGCCGAACTTCTGCTCCTCGTCGATGATGAGCAGGCCGAGGTCCTTGTACTGCACGTCCTTGCTCACCAGCCGGTGCGTGCCGATGAGGATGTCGATCTTCCCTTCCTTCAGCTCCTCGAGGATGCGCTTCTGCTCGGCGCTGCTGCGGAAGCGGTTGATGTACTCCACGCGCGCCGGCAGCCCCTTCATGCGGGCGGAGAAGCTCTTGTGGTGCTGGAGCGCGAGGATGGTGGTGGGCACCAGCACGGCCACCTGCTTGCTGTCGCAGACCGCCTTGAACGCGGCGCGGATCGCCACCTCGGTCTTGCCGAACCCCACGTCGCCGCACACCAGGCGGTCCATGGGCGTGGCCTTCTCCATGTCGCGCTTCACGTCCTGCGTGGCCTTCAGCTGGTCGGGCGTGTCCTCGTAGATGAAGCTGGCCTCCAGCTCGTGCTGCAGGTAGTTGTCCGGCTGGAAGGCGAAGCCCGGCTTGCTCTTGCGCTGCGCGTACAGCTTGATCAGGTCGAAGGCCAGTGCCTTCACCTTGGCCTTGGTGCGCTCCTTCAGGTTCTTCCACGCGGGGCTGCCCAGCTTGCTCACGTTGGGCGCCGCGCCGCCTTCCTCGCCGCTGTACTTGCTCACGCGGTGCAGGCTGTGGATGCCCACATAGAGGATGTCATTGTCGCGGTAGATCAGCCGGATGGCCTCCTGCATCGATCCGCCCGCGTCGATCCGCTCCAGCCCGCTGAACACGCCCACGCCGTGGTCGATGTGCACCACCAGGTCGCCGGGCTTCAGCTGCGTGAGCTCCTTCAGTGTGAGCGCCTGCGCGTTGCGGCGGAAGCCTTCCTTCAGCCGGAAGCGGTGGTAGCGCTCGAAGATCTGGTGGTCGGTGTAGAGCGCCAGCTTCGCCTCGGGGTCGATGAAGCCCTCGTGCAGGTCGAGCACCAGCGGCGTGAAGGCCACTTCGTGCTCCATGTCCTGGAAGATGGTGTACAGCCGCTCGCTCTGCCGGGCATTGCTGCAGGCGATCAGGTTGGCATAGCCCGCGTTCTGCTTGTTGTGCAGGTCGCCGCTGAGCACCTTGAAGTCCTTGGCGAAGGTGGGTTGGGGCTTGAGGGTGAGATCGACGGACAACGTTGAACGTTCCAACGGTTGAACGTTCGAACGTTCGACATCCGGTGCGTTGACGAACACCTTCCGGAACCCGAGGAGCCCCTTGATCAATGCGCTATCCGTGGCGAGGAGGTCCTGGGGTACGGGGTGCTTGCCCTTGTCGGGGAGGCGCTGGTAGCCATCGGTGAGGAGCTTGAGCTGCCTGGTCGCCGCGTCCGCGATGGCCTGCGGGTCGCGCAGCCAGAGCACGGCATCCGCGGGCAATTGGGCGAAGAAGGACTGCTGCCGCGCGGTGTCCTCGTCCTGCAGGTCGGGCACGATCACCGCTTCGGCCAGGCGCTCCACGCTCAGCTGGTCCTGCGGGTCGAAGCGGCGCACGCTCTCCACCATGTCGCCGTACAGCTCGATGCGGTAGGGCTGGTCGCTGCCATAGCTGAACACGTCCACGATGCCGCCGCGCACGCTGAACTGCCCCGGCTCGTACACGAACTCCACGCGGGTGAAGCCCGTGGCGTGCAGCCATTCCTCCAGCGTGTCGATCGGTAGCTCCTCATTGCGGGTGATGGTGAGCGTGTTCTTCGCCATCTCCTCCTTGCCCATCACCAGCGGCACCAAGGCGTCGGGGTAGGTGACGATCGCCAGGCCGTCCCGCTGGGCGCCCATCAGCACTTCCAGCACTTCGGTGCGGCTCACCCGCTCGCCGTCGTGGTGCCCTTCGGGATCGTACGGCGAGCGCGAGGGCGCCGGATAGAACAGCAGGTCGTCCTTGCCCTTCTTCTCCTCCTTCCCGCGCAGCGCTTCCAGGTCGTTGATGAAGTAGGCGGCCTCTTCGCGGTCGGTGAGCACGAACACGTGCACGCCCTTCACCCGCTCCGTCACCGCGGTGGCGATGAGCGCCTGGGCGGAACCGATGAGGCCGCCGAGCTGCACGCGCGCGGAAGCGGGCTGCAGGCCTTCGGTGATGCGCGTGACGCGCGGGTCGTTGCGGTAGAGGGTGAGAAGGTCGGAGAGGGAGGTCAGGCTCATGGATGCACGAATGCCCGAAACCCGGTGACCGCACTTCGCGGGCATCGGGTCCGGGAGGCTGCGAAGCTACCGCCTCAGTTCCCGTAGCTCGATCGAAGCTCTCTTGATATCCGAACGGACCTGATCAGGCTCAAGACCGTCTATCCGTACCCGATAGGGGACATGCCTTTCGGGGTTGAACCATTCTATACCCTATCAGGTATAATTTATGCGAATTGAGCTATATTGCTCCCGAAAGGGTATAAAATGAAAGGCGTGGCTATTTTCGTGGTCCAGCGACGCAAGGCGCTGAAGCTTACCCAGCAGCAGCTGGCCGATAAGGCTGGCGTTGGCCTGCGTTTCGTGCGCGAACTGGAAGGGGGCAAGCCGACCTTGCGCATGGATAAAGTGAACGATGTGCTGCGGCTTTTCGGCTGTGAGTTGGGCGCGGTGCCGATGAGCCGAAAGGAGGTGGACGATCAGGATCCCCGGACCGATGCGTAACGCCAAGGTGATGATGCGCGACCGGTGGGCCGGCACCCTGGCTGAAACCGTCGAGGGTTTCGAATTCAGCTATCGGCCGGACTACCGTGAGGAGAAGGACGCCGAAGCGGTGAGCCTGACACTGCCGCTGAGCGAGCGGCCATACAAGAGCAAGGTGCTCTTCCCTTTCTTCGATGGGCTGATCCCCGAAGGCTGGTTGCTCACCATCGCGGAGAAGAGCTGGAAGCTCGATCCACGCGATCGCATGGGCTTGTTGCTCGCGTGTTGCAGGGATCCCATCGGTGCGGTGAGCATCGAGCCGATCGATACCACGGACGATGGGCACTGAGCGTTGCCTTGGCTGCTACCGCGAATTGAAGAGCGGACAGCGCGACTATCATCCTGCGTGCAGCCGCAAGTTGTTCGGTTCGCCGGTGCCGCCCGAGCTGCCGTTCACGGAGCAGGACCTGCTCGCTCTCGCGGAGCAAAGCGTTCTGCGCAGCACCACGGTCACTGGTGTGCAGGCCAAGCTCTCCGTCGGGCTGCTGCACGACCAGGGATCCGCCGCACCGGATCGATTGACGATCATGGGCGTGTGGGGAAGCCATATCCTGAAGCCGCCCACGCCGAGCTATTCATACATGCCAGAGCTGGAGGATCTCACGATGCACTTGGCATCCCTGGCGGGTCTTACGGTCGTGCCGCATGGCCTGGTACGCATGCAGGATGGCGTCTTAGCGTACATCACGCGTCGCGTGGATCGGGTGGGAAAGCCGGGAGCGAAGTCCGTGAAGAAGCTGCACATGGAGGACCTATGCCAGCTCACGGAGCGGCAGACCGAGTACAAGTACAAGGGATCCCACGAACAGATCGCCAAGGCCATCGCACGGTTCTCCAGGAACATCGAGTTCGACCTGATCTTCTTCTACGAGCAAGTGCTCTTCAGTTTCCTTACCGGGAACGCCGACATGCACCTGAAGAATTTCTCGTTGCTGAAGGACGCGGACGGGTACTACAATATGAGCCCCGCATATGATCTGGTGCCTTCTTCGCTGTTGATCGATGAGAAGGAGGAGCTCGCTCTCTCGCTCAATGGCCGCAAAAGCAAGCTCACCCGAGCCGACTTCGAGACGGCCATGCAGGCCGCAGGCTTGAACGAGCGAGCCATCCTCAACCTTTTCAACCGGATGAAGAAGGCGCTGCCGAAATGGATGACGTTCATCGGTCTCGGCTTCGTTCCGGAAGAACTGAAAGAACGCTATCGCGGCCTGGTCCGCAACCGTGCGGCACGCATGGGACTGTGACCGCGGGATCCGCCTATCCCTCCAGGCCTTGGGCGAGCGCGTGCAGCTTCAGCACGGTGTTCCAGTTGCGCGCGGTGTTCACCACGCCGATGCCCTTGTCGAACCGGGCGGCGAAGGTGGAAGTGCCGAAGCCGTTCGGGGTGTGGATGTAGGCCACGCCCTTGACCACCTTCAGGTCCTCACCGCCGACGGCCAGGGCCAACAGGGCCTTGATCGCGGCGGCATCCGGCTTTTCGGCCAGCAGCGCAGCGTGCACATGCTTGCCCTCCGCCATCTTGGGGAAGGGGTTGTTCGCGATCACGGTCTCCCATTCGGCGGCCGGGGGCGCGAAAATGGCCTTGTCGAAGCCGAACTGCTCCTTGCAGAGCCGGGCCACCGTGGTGATGACCTGCTCGCGCGGGAGCGTGCTGCGCACGAGCGCGTTGCCGCTGTTGATGTAGGTAGTGGCGTTCTGGAACCCGGCTTTCGTCAAGGCTTCGCGAAGCGGCATGACCGGCAGTTGCGTGGCACCGCCCACACCGCGGAAAAGCAGGAGGTAGGTCGTGGGTCGTTGCTGCGCCATGGGAAGTATGTGGCACGAAGAAAGCATGGGATAGCTTTGCGGGAGCACCCATGTCCATGCGGATGTTCGTTCTCGCGGCAGGCTGCTTGCTGGCCCGGCTGGCCCCGGCGCAGGCGCGCATCGACAGCGTGCACGTGTTCAAGCAGGTGCCGCCGGGCGCCTATACCTCGGCTTCGGCGAACGCCATGGCCTGGCAGCTGCACCGCAGCAACGCCGCTTATTCCACGGTGAAGGGCGGCGAGCTGGCGGCCCTCACGGAAGCGTTGCAAGGCTATACGCCGGGCCGCCACACCTTCGCGCCGCTGCCCGGGCTCACGCACCTCGCCATGGCCTATGCGGGCGGGCGGCTGCTGGCCTTCGGGGTGGCCGACGACATGGACCTGGTGATCGACTTCACGGCCCGCACCGAGTACCGCATCTCCTCCTTCGCCGACCGCCTGCGCGTGCGCGCTGTCCTGGTGAAGGTGCTGCTCATGGAATAGACGGGCCGTCAGGGCGGAATCGCTCCGTGGCCGGGGAGCGGACCGGTCATCATTCCTTCACCAGCCGCAGCACATCCACGCCGGCCGGCCCTGCGATGCGCAGGACATGGATGCCGGGCGCCAGGCCAGAGAGGTCGATGGTGCTCTCGCTTCCCCGGATCCGTTCGGCCCGCACGATGCGGCCCTGGCCATCCAGGAACGTGAGCAGGGCCGGCGAGGCATCCGCGCGCACCAGGCGGACGGTCCGCGCGGCCGGATTGGGCACGAGCCGTGCGGCGATGCCGGTGTGCGCCGCCTGGAGGCCGGTGCTGACCACCTGCACCGTGGCCGAAGGCGCCGACACGCAGCCCAGCGCATCGGTGATCACGACGTGGTAAAGACCGGGCTCGATCGCTTCGATGCACGGCGTATCGCCATCCGGCAGCGGCTCCTCGTCGAGGTACCATTGCACGGTGCCGTTCGTGGCGGTGCAGAGCGACCCGCCGAGGTCGGTGATCGACGGCACCACCGGCATGGAGGGGCAGGCCACCTGCGCGCGGAAGATGTCGCCGTTGTTGCACCCGATGAGGATGTATCCGTCCACCAGCGCGGCGTCGCCCACCGAGGCGTTCGTGATCTCGGGCAGGATGTTCTCCCACATGATGCCGCCGTCCGTGGTGCGTACCGTCTGTCCGGTGTAGCTCACGGCATAGCCCGTGTCCGGATCGGTGAAGAAGAGGCTCATGGTGCTCTGCGGCGTGCCCCCCATGGGGCTCCAGGTATCGCCGCCGTCGGTGGTGCGGAAGTTCTTGGTCCAGCCGTGCTGCTCGTCCACGAAGAACACGGTGTGGCCGCCGCCGGCGGGTATATCCTCCCACGTGAGCCCCCCGTCCGTCGTGCGGTGGCTGTTGCCGTCCTCTCCCACGGCGAAGCCCAGCAGGTCGTTCACGAAGTACAGGTCGGAGATGACGATGTTCCCCTGGTCCAGCACGCGGGTCCAGGAGATGCCCGAGTTGGTGGTGCGGTAGATGCCGCCGTTCACGTAGCCGCCGCCCACGAGATGGGTCGCCGCATCGAAGCTCCACGTGCAGCGGATGGCCATGTTGGGCCCGTTGCCGGGGATGGAGGAGGCGAACCCGTTGGCGGTCCGTGCGAAGGCCCCGCTGCTTCCGCCCAGGCAGCCGTTGCCTTCGGGCGAAAGATGCACGCCCAGGCCGCCGCCTCCGGCCTTGCGCCAATGCCGCCCGCCGTCCGTGGTGCGGAGCAGCCCGCCCTCGAAGCCGCCGGTGGTGGCCCAGCCGATGGCGACACCGGTGTCGGCGTCCATGAAGCTCACCTTGTTGATCCGCGTATGCCAGGTGCCCTCCACCAGCAGCGCCCAGGTGAGCCCCATGTCATGGGTGCGCAGGATGCGGCCGTCGGTGCCCAGCAACCCCGTGCCGTCCGGCAGCAGGGAAACGCTGCGGTGTTCGACCAGGCCGGCCTGGATCTCGGTCCAGGTGAGGCCCGCGTCCGTGCTGCGGATCGTCCGGCCCCACCACCCGCAGGCCACCATCACGTCGCCCTGCACGTCGAGGTCGTTCATGCTGTAGGTGGTGTTGGAGGGGATGGAATCCCAGGTCGCTCCGCCATCCGTGGTGCGGATCACCCGACCGCCGCTGCCCACGCCGACGCCCACCTGGTCGTTGTAGAAATGCAGGTCGTTCACCAGCACGAGCTGGTCGGGCCCCACGTTCTGCCAGGTGAGGCCGCCATCGGTGCTCTTCAGCACCTTGCCGCCGCCTGCGCAGCTGGCGTAGCCCACCTCGGTGTCCAGGAACTGGATCGCCGTCATGTAGTTGCTGCTGCCTTGCCCGCTGTTCGTCAGCGTCCAGTCCACGCCGCCATCGGTGCTGCGGTAGATGCGCCCGCCCTCGGTGCCCATCCAGCCGAGCGTGTCGTTGATGAAGAACACGCAGCTCAGGTGTCCACGGGTCGGGTCGTTGCTGCTGCTGATCGTCGTGAAGCCGTCGGTGGTGCGGTACACGCTGCCGCTCTCGCCCACCACGATGCCGCGCTGGGCGTCCCACAGGTGCATCGCGCGCGGGCTGTTGCCCAGGTTGTCCGCCATGCGTTCCCAATGCGCCCCGCCGTCGTGCGTTCGCAGGATCGCGCCCAGCGGATCGTCGATGGCGTAGCCCGTGGTGCCGTCCACCATCTTGATGGCGGGGAACTCACTGCGGGTCTTGATCGGTGTCGTCAGTTCCCATTGTGCGAACGTGCCGAAGGGGAACAACAGGAAGGTCGGGATTACGAAGCGCTTCATGCGTCGGATGGGATGGGGCGGTGCCAGCTATACACGCCTGACGGCATCCGGTTCGATCGCGGCGTCCGGTCAGCGCTTCATCGCCTGCTCCACCATCGCGCGGCTGCCGATATAGAGCGGTGTGCGTTGGTGCAGCGCCGAGGGCGTGATCTCCAGGATGCGCGTGGTGCCGTCGGTGGCCATGCCGCCGGCCTGTTCCACGATCATCGCGAGCGGGTTGGCCTCGTAGAGCAGGCGCAGCTTGCCCTTCGGCGCCTTCTGCGTGCCGGGGTAGAGGTAGATGCCGCCCTTGAGCAGGTTGCGGTGGACGTCGGCCACCAGGCTGCCGATGTAGCGGGCGCTCATCTTCCGCTTCTTGCAGTCCTCGATGTAGGCGCGCACGTCGGGGGCGAACTCGTGCCAGTTGCCCTCGTTGACCGAGTAGATGCTGCCGTCCGGGGGCGTGGTCATGTTCGGATGGCTCAGGCAGAACGTGCCGATGCTGGGGTCCAGCGTGAAGCCGTTGACGCCGTGGCCGGTGGTGTACACCAGCATGGTGCTGCTGCCGTAGATGAGGTAGCCCGCGGCGACCTGCGCGGTGCCGGGCTGCATGAAGTCCTCCAGCGTGGCGCTGGGACCGGTGCTCACGCGGCGGTAGATGCTGAAGATGGTGCCGATGCTGACGTTGACATCGATGTTGCTGCTGCCGTCGAGCGGGTCCATCGTCACCACGTACTTGCCGCCGTTGTCGAAGTGCACCACGTCGTCGTTCTCCTCGCTGGCCACCGCGCACACCATGCCCTGGTTGCGCAGCATGCGGATGAAGAGGTCGTTGGCGTACACGTCCAGTTTCTGCTGCTGCTCGCCCTGCACGTTCTCCGATCCCTGCGCGCCGAGGATGTCCTCCGCCAGGCCGGCCTTGTTCACCTCGCGGTTCACCATCTTGCCCGCCAGGCGGAAGCTGGTGAGCAGCTGGCTGAGCTCACCGGTGGCATAGGTGAACTCGTGCTGGCGTTCCACGATGAACTCGGCGAGGGTCTTGACTTTGGCCATGTCGGTCGGATGATCGGCGGGTACGGTGCAAAGATGCGGCGCGCGGCCGTTTTCTTTGTCGGATGGACGTGACGATCCGCAAGGCCGGGCCCCGCGATGTGCCGCGGATGCTGGCATTGGTGAAGGAGCTGGCCCTCTTCGAGAAGGAGCCCGAGGCCGTGACGGTGACGGAGGAGGAGATGCTGGACGCGGGCTTCGGCCCGGGGCCGGTGTGGTTCGGCTGGGTGGCGGAGGGTCCGGCGGGCATCGTGGGCATGGCGGTGTGCTATACGCGCTATTCCACCTGGCGGGGCCGCACGATCTACCTGGAGGACATCATCGTGACCGAGGCCGCACGCGGGCGGAAGGTCGGCGAGCGGCTTTTCCGGGCATGCGTGCGCCATGCCGCTGCGGAAGGCTACAACTGGATGCGCTGGCAGGTGCTCGATTGGAACACCGACGCGATCCGGTTCTACGAGCGCTTCGGGGCGGGCATCTCAGCGGGCTGGCTCAACGGCGAGCTGACGAAGGAGCAGCTGCAGGCACTGGCGGCTCATTCCTCGTAGGTCACCAGCACCTTCAGGGGCTTCGAGAGGATGTTCGCGGAATCGCCGGACTCGTTGATGACGACGATGCCGGTGGCCGTGTGGTAGTAATTGAACACGTACCCGACGGAATTGGTGTAGCTGTGGTGCAGCCAGGCGCCGGGCGTCCATTCCAGCAGCACCTCCACCGCGAGGATCCGCGCGCCGTTGATCCCGTGCGGGAGGGTCACGGAGCCGCCCTGGGCGGCCGCGCTGGTGCCCGCCAGCTTCTTCATCCGGATCGCGGGCGCATCGCTCCCCAGCTTCGTGTAGCCGTTCACCTCCAGCTCGGCGGCGGGTGCCGTCACGCCGATGCCCACGTGCACCGCATCGGCGCCGGTGCCGCCGAGCACCAGGCTGTTGCTCGCGGTCACCAGCGCATTGTTGCCGATGGCGGTGCTGTTCGTCAGCCCCACCGCGTTCCAGCCCGCCCAGCGGCCGATGAACGTGTTGAACGATCCCGATGCGTTGCCGTGGCCGGCGGCCTGGCCCACGAACACGTTGTTCGACCCCGTCGATGAGGCCTCGCCGGCATGCTGGCCCACCATCACGTTGTTCTCCCCGGTGCTCGCGCCGGCCCCCGCGCCGTGCCCGAGGTAGGTGTTGTTGCTTCCGGTGGCATGCCAGCCGGTGTGCGAGCCCAGGAAGGTGTTGAAGCTCGCCGAAGGCGCGTCCAGCCCGGCGTTCCAGCCCACCATCACGTTCTGCTGCCCGGTGGTGTTCGCCCGCCCGGCCGAGCGGCCCAGCGCCACGTTGCCCTGGCCGGTGGTGTTCTGGATGCCCGCGCTCGTGCCCACGAAGGTGTTCTCGGTCCCGTCCGTGTTGTAGCGCCCCGCGCTCACGCCCACGAACGTGTTCAGCCCGCCACCGAGATTGCTGCTGCCCGCTTCGCTGCCGAAGAAGGCATTGTCCCCGCCGGTCGTATTGCTCCCGCCGGCGGCGGCGCCCACGAAGGTGTTCCCGAGGCCCGTGGTGTTCAGCTGGCCCGCGATGCGCCCCACGAAGGTGTTGCCGTTGCCCGTGGTGTTGCCGCGCCCCGCCTGGGCGCCCACGAACGTGTTGTTCAGCCCGCCGGTGTTCTGCTGCCCGGCCCACAGGCCGATGAAGGTGTTCTCCTGGCCGGAAGTGTTCTCCAGGCCCGACCGGTGGCCCACGAAGGTGTTGCCCGCGCCCGTGGTGTTGCTGCGCCCCGACTCATTGCCGACGAACGCATTGCGGTGGCCGGTGGACGTGGAGCGTCCCGCCTGCTCGCCGATGAAGGTGTTGAAGCGGCCGGTGGTCAGCGCCTCACCGGCGCGGTACCCGAAGGCCACCACGCTGTCCGCCGGCACGATGCGGCCCGCGGTCACGTTGTTCACGCGGAAATGCAGCGGCGCCGTGTCCGTGGTGCCCACGAAGTTCGCCGCGGGCGTGGTGCCGCCATTGCCGGAGAGCCCCCAGCCGTTGGCGTTGGTCCACAGGGCCGCCCAGGCCGTGCCGTTCCAGAACCAGAAGCCGTTGGTGGTGGTGTCGAACACCAGCAGGCCCGTAGCGGGCGCCGGGATGGCCGTGCGTTGCGCGGCGCTCATGCGGGGGATCAGCAGGCCGCGCTTGGGGCCCGCCACCGCGCTCACGCTGATGTCCAGCATCGCGCTGGGGTCGGGCGCGGCGCCGTCGGCGTTGATGCCGATGTTCTGCGCGTGGGCCGCCCGGGGGAGCGCGCAGGCGCCGATCGCGAGGAACAGCAGCAGGGGATGGGCCATCGCGTTCACCCGGCAAAGCACGAGCGCCCGTGCGCCCGGCCGCCCGTTCGATCGCGTGAGCGGACGGGGATCGCGTGAGCGGCACCGGGGAGCGGGACGGTGGAGATAGTTTTACCGCATGCGATGTCCCCGGACGGTCCTGGTAGCCCTGCTTGTGCTGTTGAACGGTGCGCTGAAGGCCCAGGCGGACGGCGAGCCCCGGCTGGCCGCCCACGTCGCCGCGTACCAGGCGGCTTCCACCGACAGCGCCCGCCTGGTCGCGGCCGAGGGCGTGGTGCTGGACCTGCGCGCCCTGGACATGCCGCTGGAGCTGGTGCACTGGCCCGATACGCTCCTCCGCCTCGCCCGCGCGCGGCACGATACCCTGCGCATGCTCACGGCGCTCAAGGGCCGCGGGGAATACCTCTCCCGTGCCGGTGAGTTCGTGAAGCTCGAGGGCCTGACGAAGGAGATGCTGCCGCTGGTCGATCCCGGGCGGGATCCCCGCGGCTTCATCACCCTGATGATGAGCGCTTCGTACAGCGCCGCGCAGATGGGCGATCCGGACCTCGCCTTGGAGCGGCTGCTGAAAGCCGTCCCCTACGCCGATCGCGACAGCGTGAAGCCCGGGACGCGCGCGCAGCTGAAGTACAGCCTCGGCCGGAGCTACCTGGAGCACGACGAGCCGGCGCGGGCGATCCCCTTGTTCCGCGAAAGCATCGTGTGGTCGCGCGAGCGGGGCCACCGCCCTTCCATCGCGCAGAACCTGCATTACCTCGGCAAGGCGCATCGCGCGCTCGGCCTGCTCGACAGCGCCCTCGTGGAGCAGGAGGAAGCGGTCGCGATCGTCCGGGAGGACCAGGATCGACCCGAGCTCGTGTCCCAGCTGGTGGAGCTGGGCGACCTGCTCGTGCAGCGGCACGAAGGGCGCCGGGCACGTCCCATCTACCTGGAGGCGATGCGGGTGGCCGACAGTGCCGCCTACAACGATGATGCGGTGCGTGCGCGGCTCGGCCTGGCGCGGCTGACGCTCCAGGAAGGCGGTAACCCCCTGACGCTCCTGGTGGAGGCCGAGGGCATCGCCGACCGGATCCACCTGTATCCCGAGCTGCGCGGGATCGAGCTGCTGCTCACGCAGGTGTATGCCCAGCGCGGGCAGATGGACAAGGCGTTGGCGGCCTCCCAGCGCGTGGTGGCCCTGGGCGATACGCTCTTCGATATCGGCAAGCGCAAGGCGCTGCTCGCGCTCAGCATGCGGTACGAATCCGAGCGGAAGGACCGGGAGATCGCGGGCCTGCAGCAGGAGAAGGAACTGCAGGCGGCGCACGAGGCCGGACAGCAGGTGCGCATCGAACGCCAGCGGCAGCTGATCATCGGCACGGCCCTCATCGGTGCGCTGCTGTTGCTGGCCGCGCTGCTGGCCGTCCGCGGCCTCCGCATCAAGCGCCGGGCCGCCGCGCAGCTGGAGATGAAGAACGCGGAGGTGCTGCGCCAGAAGGAACGCGCCGAGGCCAGCGAGAAGGCCAAGGACCGCTTCCTCGCGAACGTGAGCCACGAGGTACGCACGCCGCTGAACGCGATCATGGGCTTCACCGGCCTGCTGATGCACGAGGTGAAGGACGAGCGGGCGGCGCGCTTCCTGGGCAACATCCGCGACGCGGGCGACAACCTGCTGGTGGTGATCAACGACGTGCTGGACCTGAGCCGCATCGAGGCCGGACGCCTGCAGCTGGTCCAGGAGCCGTTCGACCTGCACCGCTGCATCCGCCTCTGCGCGGAGATCCTGCAGCACCGCGCCGCCGAGCAGCGCGATACGCTGGCCGTGGACGTGGCCGGAGCGCCGCAGTGGGTCCTGGGCGACAGCGCGCGCCTCACGCAGGTCGTGCTCAACCTGGTGGGCAATGCGCTCAAGTTCACCACCAATGGATCCGTGGGCATCACTGCCCGCGCGGAAGGCGGGGAGCTGGTGCTCCGCGTCAGCGACACCGGCATCGGCATCCCGCCGGAGAAGCTGGGCAGCATCTTCGAGCGCTTCACACAGGTGCACGAGGACGACCGGCGCATCCATGGGGGCACGGGGCTCGGCCTCAGCATCGTGAAGGAGCTGGTGCAGTTGCATGACGGCACCATCGCGGTGGAAAGCCGGGTGGGGGCGGGCACCGACTTCACGGTGCGCCTGCCGCTGCGGGAAGTGCAGCCCCCGGACGGGGCGGTGGCCCTGCGCACGGCGCCGCCGGCTTCGCTGGAAGGGCGCACGGTGCTGGTGGCGGAGGACAACGACATGAACGCGCTGGTGACGGAGGAGACCCTGGCACGCGCCTTCCCGCGGGCACGGATCGAGCGCGTGAAGGACGGCGAGGAAGCGGTGCGGCGCATGGAGCATGGCGCCGACGTGGCCCTGGTGCTGATGGACGTGCAGATGCCCCGGCTCGACGGCATCTCGGCCGCGCGCGCGATCCGGCGGATGGGGAGCGTGGCGAAGGACGTGCCCATCATCGCGCTCACGGCGAGCGTGCTGCCCAATGACCTCAGCCGCTGCATCGATGCGGGCATGGACGCCTGCGTGCCCAAGCCGTTCAAGGCGGACGAACTGCTGGCGGCCATCGCGCGGCTCACCGGCGACCGCCCACGGGCCGTGCCGGACCCGCCCGACCGGGAGGGCGATCCGCTCACCGCCCTCTTCCGGCGCATGGTGCCCGAGCGGCTGAAGGCGTTGAAGGAAGCGCGGGCCAGAGGCGACCGGGAGAAGATGCAGCGCGTGGTGCACAGCCTGCGTCCGCAGCTCGTCCACCACGATGCGCCGCGGTTCGAGGCCCTCTGCGGGCGCATCCTCGCCTTCGATGCGGCCCATCCGCCGGCGGAGTGGAACGCCGCCTTCGATGCCTTCATCCTGACCTTGGAACAGGCGCTTGCCCAGGTGCGATGAGCGAACGCGTCCGCAGCCTCATCATCGATGACGACCCCTTCACGCGGGTGCACCTGCGCGAAGAGCTCCGGGCCATCGCGCCCCGGATCGATATCCAGGCCGAATGCGAGGACGGCATCAACGGCGCCATCACCATCGAGCAGCTGCGGCCCGAGCTGGTCTTCCTCGATGTGCAGATGCCCGGCCTCGACGGCTTCGGCATGCTCGACCGGCTGCGCTGGCGCGACTTCGGCGTCATCTTCATCACCAGTTACGACCGCTATGCCATCCAGGCCATCCGCTACAGCGCGCTCGATTACCTGCTGAAACCGGTCCAGCGCGCGGAGCTGGCCGCCGCCCTCGAGCGCTTCAGCGCGCAGCGCGCCGCCCAGCCGCAGCGGTTGGCGCACCTGCTGCGGCAGGTCAGGCAGCCATCGGACAAGGCCGCGCGCGGCCGGCACGAGAGCATCGTCATCGTCACGCGGCTCGGCGACCGCCAGCTGCATACCCAGGACATCGTTCGCTGCGAGGCCGACAGCAACTACACCGTCTTCCACCTGCGCAACGGCGAGCGCTTGGTGGCCAGCTACACCATGGCCAGCTACGAGGAGTTCCTGACGGACCATGAGTTCCTGCGGATCCACCGCAGCCACATGGTGAACGTGCGCGCCGTGGAGCACATCGACCACGGTGGGCGTGTCACCCTGCGCGATGGCACCAAGCTGGAGGTCAGCCGCCGCCGCAGGGACGAAGTGCTCGCGCAATGGCAGGCGCTGCGCGAAGCACCGTGATCCGGATGCCGGCGGCACCGGCACACTGAAGCGGCAACGTTGCGCAGGCCAGCACCGGATCAAGGCCGATGGACGAGACGGAATGTGGTCCGTTCCTGGCCGGCCGTCATGCGCAGCAGCAATACGCCCGGCGGGAACGGGTCGAGGCGCAGCACATCGCTCGCGGGATCGAACCGGTCGGTGTGCAGCAGGCATCGCCCCAGCTCGTCCATGACGTCGAGCTGGACCGGACCCCATGGGCAGCCGGAGAGCCGGACGGCATCGCGCGCGGGGTTCGGGCAGGCCATCGGTGCGGCGGTACGG
>JAFDZF010000199.1 GCA_018267055.1 Bacteroidota bacterium | reverse complement strand
CGCCGAATGACATATCGGGAGTTGTCTATATTCAAATGGGACAGCACTGGAAGTTTGAACTAGCCAAGGAGCTCAGGAGTAGTGGTTACGATGTCGACCTTAACAAGCTGTAAACGCTGCATCGAAGCGTTCAACTGACGTATGAAACTCTTCCTTTCCATTTTGCTGGCCGCCCTCCCCGTTGTGGCTGCGGCATCATTGGCCTTCATGAATTTTCAAGGCCCAGGTTTTAAGTGGGTCAGGCCGGACCCTGCTGCCGCTGTGGCTTTCTGGATTGTTGTAGGCGGCGCATCTATTCAAGTCTCGAAGGACGTTTTTGAATGGCGCGAGGACCGTAAGCAGAAGAAAGCCGAGGAGGAGGCAATTGCCACCGCCGGAGTCACCGCTCGAATGGGGCTTGAGGGGATATGTCGGGATGTGGGCTTCATGCTGCAATGGATGGCTGCCGAGTCTCGAATCATCTATCCATGTCCAGAACAGAATGAACTTCCAAATTGGTTATTGGTGCACTACGGCTATCGTTCTGGGATCATTGACTACTGGACGAACAGACGAGCGGAAATGCTCGCGCATACAGATGCATCGCAATGGCGACAGCTGCTGAGCATAATGGATTCATGGCGCCAAACCTTGGATTTTGAACTAGCCGGTATGGACCTCGACAATGCGCAACTTCAAGATGAACGCGGTACGCTTAACATCATTAAGCGCCAAGTGGATTCCAATTGGGGCATCAATGATCTGAGTGAGGGCGAAAGGTCCAATCCCACTATACTGATGCAACAGGTCCGTTCTTCGCTTCAGCAAGTGGTGAATCAAGTGGAGATGATCTATCCCACTTTGATGCGTGAGAAGTACTCAGAAGGGCGCAAGGCATGTGCTATGAGGCAGCAGCAGCTCTATCCTCAGTTCGAACCGTACGGAGCCATCTTCCAAGCCCAGGTTCCTTCTGATCAGGGACATTGACCCGATTAACTAGGATCAGGCGTCACGGCATCCCTTGAGCACAGAAACGATTGGGGCTTAGTTCGCGCTGTTGGTCAGGTCTGGAACGATCCAAGCTGCCTCGGGGTCATGGGTCCAATAGGCCTCGGGTATAATTGCGAGACGCGCTGCAACCCGTCTCAGGTTCCTGCCGAGCTCGGTCTCTGGATCGCTATTTTCAGCTATCTTATCGATGTGGTCGACATAAGTGCGTCTCCACAATTGCACGATGTCTTCGTACTGCCTCCCCTTGAGGTCTTTCCAAGCCAGTGGTATTTCACCGTAGGGCGTCTTGATCCAGTAGACGTCATCGTCCCCTCCGCTTCCCACAATCTGAACCGTCCCATCCACTGATAACGCGGAGAGGATCTTCTCGATAGACCAGGTTTGCATAGAACCGAATGTACTGTCGCTCCCCACTATTGCTGCGCCCAGACGGTGAAGGGCGATTGCGTGTGGTGGATATGGTCGGACCCGATATAGAGGTCCCATTTGCTGGGACGAACGGTTAGGCCCTTGTGCACCGCTGAAATGACGCTTCGTTTGGGTGGCTCGCCGTTGCTATACATTCGCGGCCCTGACCCGGGGCAGAGCCGGGGCAGTAGAAGCGTTCTTTCTGCTCTGTGGTCCGCCGCAAACCCTTGGTAATACTGAGGGCACTGGTCTTGTGGAGATGACGGGTATGTCCCCCCCTCTCCGCAAGGCCCGCGTGGCGGGCCTTTTTTCTTGGATCGCGGGGCGTAGCGCAGTCCGGTTAGCGTACCTGCTTTGGGAGCAGGGGGTCGTGTGTTCGAATCACACCGCCCCGACCAGGATGGACAAGGCCTTCAGGTGATCCTGGAGGCCTTTCCGTTTGGGCAGGTCCCGCAGGCACATCGCCCCTTCTCCGTTAATAGGATGGAGCTCCGATCAGGGGGCAGTGAAGTACGTGCCGGCCTCCTCCTATCGCCTCCACCTCTACTTTCGGCGCCATGCATCTCACTATTCGAACGCTGGTCTTCGCCTTCCTTTTTGCGCACGCCACGACCGACCTGTCCGCTCAGCAGGTCCCCACCATCACGGCCGCGCCACGGCCAGGTGCCGAGCTGCGGGGCTGCGACGTGCAGAACACGGACCTTGTCCGCGAAGGGGCGGCCTATCGGGTATGGAGCTGCCGCCAGGATGGCGGTTTCCACCTGGACGTGTTCGACATTGCCACCGGTACGCGCACGTTCACCAAGGAACTGACCTGCCCGGCGCGGAAGGAGGATAAGCCGGCGTTCGAGAGCGCCTGTTTCCTGGATGGGCAGCTTTGGGTGCTCTTCGTCACCCTGGATCGTGCGAAGGGGGAAGGCGTGTACGACCTCCAAGCCTGGCCGGTCGATCCCTCGACGGGGCGGTCGGAGGGCGGTCCCAAGCGGATCGGCGAGATCACTTTCCGGGCGAGCGGAACGGGCATCCACGAGGCCTCCCGGCTGGGCGTGAAGGTGGGTACCTCGCCCGATGGCAAGCGCGCGGCCGTCCTGTTCGACAAGTTGCGCGACAAGGACTATAATCTGCTGCTCTCGGCCTGGGTGCTCAAGGGAGAGATGGAGGTGGAATGGAAGGCGGTGTACGCCATACCGCAGCAGGATGCGCCACGGCTGGACGAAGCCCTCATCGACGACCGGGGCAACGTGTACGCGCTCTTCGCCTCCTTCCTGCGGATGAAGCTTGAGGGTGGCCGGATGCAGGGCGGCAACATCCTCCTGCTCGGGCCGGAACACTTCGCGCCCCTGCCGCCGCTGCCCGGACTGGGAAAGAACGCGATGGCGTGGACGGCGGATGGTGGCCTGCTCCTGGCCGGTGTGCGGTCCACCGAGGGAGCGACGTTCGAGCGGAACGTCCGGTCGGTCATCATACGGCGCTTCGATGCGGACCTGCGGCCGTTGGGCGAACCCATTGAAGCGGCGGTGGAGGATGGGCCCTCTTTCTTCGGCCTCGCGAGCCTCGTCGTCCACCCGCGTCCCGATGGCGGAGCATACGTGGTGGCCCGCCCGCAGGATGGGACCCCGCTGACCACGGGGTTCGTCGTCGCCTCTTTCGACAAGGACCTGCATCCGGAATGGACGCGCTGGTTCACGGAGCAGTATGCGGACTACAGCGCATGGCCGGCGATGCATAGCGCCGTGGATGGAACGGACCTGGTGCTGCTCGTTCCCACATCGCCCAAGAACCTGGAGGCCTGGAAGAACGGCGAGAAGAAGGCGAAGACGACGAAACCGGGTGACATCATCTCGGTGCGCATGCGCTTCACCGAAGCAGGCACGCCCACGTTCGATGTGGACCCGGACCACCGGGTGGACCGCGCCATGGGCGATCCCGGGCAGCGCGGTCCGGTCCGCTTGTGTGATTGCGAAGTGCGGGAGAATGGCAAAATGCAGGAGCGCACGTGCATCGTGCGCTTCCCTTGAGGGTCGATGCGCATGGGCGGCTCGCTGGCCACGTGGCCCTGGACCGAAGGTCAGGCGGCGATCGCTTGGAGCAGGGTCACGGCTCCCATGACGGCCACCAGGAGCAGGACCACGGTGCGGAAAGAGCGTTGTGGAAGCCGGACAAGGACCTGCTTGCCGATCCAGTTGCCCGCAACACTGGCGACGGCCATGGCCGGCAGGTACATCAGTACCGCATGGGGCATGAAGCCTTGCATGGCATAGAGGACGCTCCTGCTCAGGTCCACGCCCATATCGATCCAGGCGCTGGTGCTCACGAAGGCGAACTTCTCAAGGTCGAAAGCCGCCAGCGTGATGCCCCGCACCGCGCCACCGGTACCCGCCAGGCCCGCCATGAGCCCGCTGGCGATGCCTCCTGCGGCCGCGTTCCTCGTGGTGGCCTGCAGCCGCCACTGGCGTTCGATGAGCAGGCCGCAGCCGAGCACGATGAGCACCCCGCCGAGCAGCCCGGAGAGCAGCCGCTGGTCCAGGTAGATGGTGAGCCGGGCGCCGATAAGCACCCCGACGACCGCCGGGATGCCCAGCCACAGGAGCAGCCTTTTGGAAATGCCCTGGCGGAACAGCACCATCTTGGTTCCATTGCTGAACACATGGAACAGCGCCGTCAGGCCCAGCGCCTGGTCGAACGGGAGGAACCAGCCTGCCAGGGGCATCACCAGCATGGAAGAGCCGAAGCCGCCGATGGTCCCCAGCACTTCGGCCACCAGCAGCAGGAAGAAGAAGATGGGCATCCGGGGAAGGTGGAAGTGGGCCGTCGCTGCTCGGTCCCTCGTCGGCCGTGCGGTCAGAGGAACGGCTGCAATGCCTGGTGCAATTGCCCCGCGTCCACTACGCCTGTCCGGCGCCACACCACCTGCCCCTGCTTGAGGATGAGGAGGGTGGGCAGGGCCTGCACCCCATAGGTGCGCGCGATGGCGGGGTTGCGGTCCACGTCCACCTTCAGCACGACGGCCTTATCGCCCACCCGGTGCTTCAGCTCCTGCAGGATGGGGCGCATGGCCTTGCACGGACCGCACCACTCGGCGAAAAGGTCCAGCACGACGGGACGTTCGCCTTGCATCAACTGCTGGAACTCGCTCATGTCCGTGCCGGGGGATGCGGCAGCATGCCCGTGGTCCGTGGGATCACTTGGCCTGCGCCTTGCGACGCGTATTGAACCGGAAGGGCGCATAGAGCGGGCAGAACCGGACCAGGCTGGTGATCACCAGGATCCCCGCCACCACCAGCAAGATGATGCCCGTGGTGTGCGGAAGGACGCCGGAGGAATACACCGATACGATCAGGAGCGCCAGGACCAGTCGGACCAAGCGGTCCGCGTTGCCGATGTTGGGGGCCATGTGCATGGGTATTTGCTGCGAAGGTCCGGGGTGGCGGTGCCCGGCGCCCTGACGATCGTCGGTCGCTCACATGCGTTCCATCAGCCAGCGCATCAGTTCGGCCTTGAGCTGGCGGTACAGCTCCTCGAACCGGTCCATGGCCTCGCGCTGGGCCACGTGGTCCTGGAAGAGGTGGTGGTCGATGGCGATGGGATGCTCGCGCGCCTCGCGCATGAGCGCATCCTCGTGCACCGTCAGGTCGTGGCGCAGCTCATCGATCACCTCGCGCTGGCGGATGAAGCGGTTCTGGAACTGTTCCAGTTCGGCCCGCACGTCGGTGCCGGTGTTGCGCTCGGCGATCTCCTGCAGGCGGTGTTCGAGGATGCCGATCTCCTCCTTGTAGAAGGTCAGGGCGTTCAGCCAGATGCGATGGTCGCTGTGCAGGTCGGTGATGTGCACGCGGCGTTCCTTGGTGTGTGCCATGGTATGGGTGTGTGGATCTTCCGTGCTTCCGGGTCGATGGCCGGATGTGGAGCGACACCCATGGCCTCGGCCCTTGTGGCAGCGAAGGTCCCCTAAGCTAGGGCCCGGACCGGTGAGGGCGGTCAGCGCTTTTGCTGACTTTCATCAGCCGGGGCTCAAGCCTGCTGGGGCACGGCCCCATGGATGCAGGACACGCCGGCCCGCTTGATGCCCGTGAACCCCGTGTCCACGTCCATCAGGTCCTCCCATCCGCGCTGGAGCAGAAGCGACGCGGCGATCATGCTGCGGTAACCACCGCCGCAATAGAGGATGAACGGACGGTCCTGGGGGAACGCCACCAAGTGTTGTTCCATGCCGGCCAGCGGGACGTTGATGGCCCCGAGCACATGCTCGTGCGCGAACTCCTTCGGGTCGCGTACGTCCACGACGAACGGCGCGAACCGGTACCGGTCGGCGAACTCTTCCGCGCGGATGCGGAGCACTTTCCTCAGCGCGCGTCCGGATGTCTGCCAGGCGTCCACCCCGCCCTGCAGGTAGCCCAGGATCCGGTCATGGCCGATACGGCCCAGCCGGATGATCGTCTCCTCCTCCTCGCCGGGTCCGGTGACCAGCAGGATCGGTCGCCGGATATCGTCCAGGACCGTCCCGGCCCACAGCGCGAAGTCACCGTTCAAGCCGATATTGATGCTGTTCGGGACATGGCCTTGCGCAAAGCTG
Source organism: Bacteroidota bacterium (assembly GCA_018267055.1). Lineage (GTDB taxonomy): Bacteria > Bacteroidota > Bacteroidia > Flavobacteriales_F > PHOS-HE28 > PHOS-HE28. The sequence goes on along the minus strand of JAFDZF010000199.1, from coordinate 24,256 downwards.
GAGGCGGGCCGGCTGTCCAGCACGAATGCGCGTGCCTTGCTCGCGGAAGCCTCGAACTCCTCCGGCGACAAGGGCTGCAGCCCGCGGGCCAGCACCTGTTCCAGGTCGGCACAGCCCATCATGTTCATCACCACCGCCTCCGGGAAGTAGGCCGGCGGGGGCAGCAGGCCCGCGAGCACCGCCTGCTTGAACTCCGCCTTGGTCATGCCCGGGCGCAAGGCATAGTTGGTCCGCTTCTGCTCGCCCAGCGTGGACGTCGTCTCCCGCGCCATGCTCTTTCCGCACGCGCTGCCTGCGCCGTGGTTCGGATACACCATCAGCGCATCGCTCAGCGGCATGATCCGCTCGCGCAGCGAATCGTAGAGAAGGCCGGCCAGCTTGTCGGCCGTATGCTCGGGGTCCACGTGCTGGGCCAGGTCGGGACGGCCCACGTCGCCGATGAAGAGGGTATCGCCCGTGATGATGCCGTGCTCGCGTCCCTCCTCGTCGATCAGGAGGTAGGTGGTGCTCTCCAGGGTATGCCCCGGCGTATGGATCGCTTTCACCTGCGCCCGGCCCAGCCGGAACACCTCCCCGTCCATGGCCACGTGCGCCGGGAAGCCCGGCTTGGCCGTGGGGCCGTAGATGATGGTGGCGCCGGTGCGGCGCGCCAGCTCCACGTGCCCGCTCACGAAGTCGGCATGGAAATGCGTCTCGAACACGTACTTGATCACGGCACCGTCGCGGCGGGCCCGTTCGATGTAGGGGGCCACATCGCGCAGCGGGTCGAAGATGGCGGCCTCGCCACCGTTCTCCACATAGTAGGCGGCGTGCGCCAGGCAGCCGGTATAGATCTGTTGCACGTTCATGGCACGGGGGATGGATGTGCGAAGCTGCGTGCGCGCCCCTCGTCCGCCAATGATGTTCGTCAGCACCCGACGGCCGCCGCGCGGCGCCGGCTGACGATCGTCAGTCCATGGCCTGCAAGAGGAGGGTACTTTGGATCGATGGCGGCCGGGACCTGGAACGATGCGCGCACGATGCTGGCCGAGATCGGCGGCCTGTCGCGTTTCACGGGCCGCTTCTTCCGGGAGGCGTTCAGGCCCCGGTTCGAGTGGGGCGAGCTGCTCCAGCGCTCGTACGTGAACGGCTATCTGTCCTTTCCCCTCGTGGGCATCACCGCGTTCATCATGGGCATCGTGCTCACGGTGCAGTCGCGCCCCACGCTGGCGCGCTTCGGCGCGGAAGCCATGCTGCCGTCCATGGTGGCCATCTCGGTGGTGCGGGAGATCGCGCCGGTGATCACCGCGCTGATCTGTGCGGGCAAGATCGGGTCGAGCATGGGGGCCGAGCTGGGGTCGATGAGGGTGACCGAGCAGATCGATGCGATGGAGGTGTCGGGCACCAACCCCTTCAGGTACCTCGCGGTCACGCGCATCTGGTCCACCGTGCTGATGGTGCCCCTGCTGGTGGTGATGGCCGATGCCATCGCGATCTGGGCCTGCTTCATCGGCGTCAACATGCAGCGCTCGGTCAGCTGGGCGCTTTTCCAGCAGCAGGTGCTGGACGCGGTGGTGTTCAGCGATGTGGTGCCCGCGCTGATCAAGTCGGTCTTCTTCGGCCTTGCCATCGGTGTGGTGGGCTGCTACAAGGGCTTCCATACGGAGAAGGGCACGGCGGGCGTGGGCCAGGCCGCGCATTCCGCCGTGGTGACGGCCTCGCTGCTCGTCTTCATCATCGACCTGGTGGCCGTGCAGGTCACGGGCATCCTGGGCTTCAATTGATGGATACCCTGGAGCCCACCGCACCGGCCGCCACCGCAGAGGCGGTGATCGAGGTCCGTGACCTGTGCATCGGCTTCGGGGGAAGGCCCGTGCTGCGCGGGTTCGACCTGACGGTGCGCCGCGGCGAGAACATGATGGTGCTGGGCCGCTCCGGCTCGGGCAAATCGGTGCTCATCAAATGCCTGGTCGGCCTCCTGCGGCCCGACAGCGGGAGCATCCGCATCCTCGGGCAGGACGTGCTCGCGCTCGACCAGGAGGCGCTGGACCGCCTCCGCGTCCGGATCGGGTTCCTCTTCCAGAGCAGCGCCCTCTATGATTCGATGACGGTGCGTGAGAACCTCGAGTTCCCGCTGCGGCGGCACGCACTGGCGCGGAAGCCCGCCGAACGCGATGCGCGGGTGCGCGAGGCACTGGCGAACGTGGGCCTGGAGCACAGCGCCGACCTCTATCCGGCGGAGCTGTCCGGCGGGATGCGCCGCCGCATCGGCCTGGCCCGCACGCTGGTGCTGGCGCCGGAGATCGTGCTGTACGATGAGCCCACTTCCGGCCTGGACCCCATCACCGCGCGCGAGATCGTGGAGCTGATCCTGGGCCTGCAGCGCAAGTACCGCACGTCGTCCGTGATCATCTCGCACGACCTCCACGTGGCACGCCTCGCCGCCAACCGCATCGCCGTGCTCATCGACGGGCGCAACCATGCGGAAGGCACCTACGATGAGCTGCGCGCCATGTCCGACCCTCAGATACAACGGTTCTTCACCTCCTTGTGATGGCTTCCGAGAACACCCGATCGATCAAGCTCGGCGCATTCGTGCTGGTGGGGCTGATCCTCCTGCTGGGAGGGCTCTACCTGCTCGGTACCAAGCGCGACCTCTTCAGCCATACCCTCATGGTCTCGGCCCGCTTCACCGAAGTGAACGGGTTGCGCACGGGGGACAACGTGCGCTATGCCGGCATCGATGTGGGCACGGTGAAGGGGATCCGCATCCTTTCGGACACGGTGGTGCTGGTGACGATGCTGGTCCGGGCCGACGAGGCCCGGCACATCCGCACCGACGCGGTGGCGCGCATCGCCTCCGACGGCCTGATGGGCAGCAAGCTGGTCGCCTTGGAGGCCGGGGACGGGTCGGGAGGGCCGATCGCCGAGGGCGCCGAACTGCACAGCCTGCACGGCCTGGACACCGACGCCATGCTGCGCACCCTGAGCCGCTCCAACGACAACCTCGTGGCCATCACGACCGACCTCCGCGCGCTCACCCACGGCCTCAATGCCGAGGGCGGCCTGCCTGCCTTGTTCAAGGACACCGTGCTGGTGCAGGACGTGCGCGCGGCCGTGGCCGATGCCGCCGCCACCGCTGCCAATGCGCGCGACCTCACCGCGCGCGTGGACCGCCTGGTGCAGGGGCTCCAGGCCGGACAGGGCGCCCTTGGCGCATTGCTCGCCGATACCGCGACGGACCGGCGGTTCCGCGACCTCGTCACCGCCTTGCAGCAGGCCGCCGGTCCGCTCCTGCATGCGTCCGCCGAGCTGGACCGCTTCACCACCGGCCTGCACGCGCCGGGCGGGCTGGGACATGTCCTGGTGGACGACACCGCCGTCACCCAAGGATTGCGCCGCGTGGTGGCCAACCTGGACACCAGCTCGGCCACCTTGAACGAGGACCTGCGCGCCCTGCAGCGCAACTGGTTCTTCCGCCGGTACTTCAAGGAGAAGGAGAAAGAAAAGGAGAAGCGATAGGCCGGTGCGGGCTGACATCCGTCAGCGCACGGTCGCCGCCGGATGCGCAGGTTCGCGGTAAACCACAGTGCCATGCTCGGCAAGCTCGGACCCGAACAGATCGAACGCCTCCTGCAGCAGGAATGCATCGGCCGCATCGGCTGCCATGCGAACGACCTCACGTACGTCGTGCCGGTGACCTATTGGTACGATGGCCACGCCGTGATCTGCCATTCCGCCGAAGGCCAGAAGCTGCGCATGATGCGTGCCAACCCGCGCGTCTGCTTCGAAGTGGACCGCATGCGGGACATGGGCAACTGGGAGAGCGTGGTGGCGCAGGGGCGCTTCGAGGAGCTGGGACCCGCCGAGGCCGCGCAGGCCATGACGGACCTGGCCCGCTGGCTGAAGCCGCGGATGCCGAGCGTGACCGCCGATCCCACCCATCCCGAAAGCCCGCACCACGGCTCCGGGCTGAAAGCCGTCGCCTTCCGCATCCGGCTGGAGGAGAAGACCGGACGTTTCGAGCACCGCTGAACCGTTCCGCACCGCATGAAGAAGTACGATACCGCCGAAGAAGCGCTGAGGCTGGTGGCGTCGGGGCAGCGCGTGTTCCTGCATGGCGGGGCGGCCACCCCGCACCGCCTGCTCCGTGCGCTCCTGGCGCGGGCCGGCGAGCTGCGGGACATGGAGCTGGTCTGCCTCAGCACCCTGGGCGACCTGGGCCTGCAGCATCCCGACGTGCAGCGCAGCTTCTTCCTCAATTCGCTCTTCGTGTCGGACAATGTGCGCGACGTGGTCAACGGGCCCGGCGGGGACCATGTGCCCGTGTTCCTCAGCGAGATCCCGCGCCTGTTCGACGACCGCACGCTGCCGCTGGACGTGGCGCTCCTTCACCTCTCGCCGCCCGACCGCCACGGCTTCTGCTCCCTGGGCGTATCGGTGGACGTGGCCCGCGCGGCGGCGCGCAATGCGCGCGTGCTCATCGCGCAGATCAATCCCCGCATGCCGCGCACGCATGGGGAAGGCCAGGTGCACATCGACCGGCTGGACGCCTACGTGGAAGTGGACGATCCACTGCCGGAGTCGCCGGCCTCCGGCCCCATCGGCCCGCTGGAACAACGCATCGGCGCGCATTGTGCGCAGCTCATCGAGGACCGTTCCACGTTGCAGGTCGGCATCGGCACCATCCCTGATGCGGTGCTTTCGGCCCTGGCGGACCACCGCGACCTGGGCGTGCACACCGAGATGTGCTCCGACGGCCTCATCGGCCTTATCGAACGCGGTGCCATCACCGGCCGCTACAAGCGGAAGCACCCCGGACGCATCGTCACCAGCTTCGCCGTCGGCTCACGCAGGCTGTACGACCTGGTGGACGACGATCCGGCCTTCGCCTTCCTGGACGCCCAGTATGTGAACGACGGCGACGTGATCCGTTCCAACCCGAAGGTGATCGCCCTCAACAGCGCCATCGAGATCGACCTTACCGGCCAGGTCTGTTCCGACAGCATCGGCACCCGCCAATACTCCGGTGTGGGCGGGCAGATGGACTTCATGCGCGGGGCGGCGCTGTCCGATGGCGGCAAGCCCATCATCGCCTTGCTGTCCACCACCCGCGGTGGCGGGTCCAAGATCGTTCCGATGCTGCGGCCGGGGGCTGGCGTGGTCACCACCCGGGCGCATGTGCACTACGTGGTCACCGAGCACGGTGTCGCCTATCTGAAGGGGAAGAACCTGCACCAGCGTGCCGCCGCCCTGATCGCCATCGCCCATCCCGACCACCAGGAGGCGCTGGAGAAGGCCGCGTTCGAACGCTTCGGCACCCGCATGACGTCCGTACGGGCGCCCGGGAGCTAGCTCTTGGGCCGATGAAGGACCAGCAGGGGGAGGTCCCCGCCCTGCTGCACCATCCCTTTCGTGATGCTGGGTTCGAAGATCCTGCGCAGGGGACCGATGTGGCGATGCAGCATCACGAGCATGTCCGCGCTTTCGCGGCCGAGGGCAAGGCCCAGGCCCTCCAGGATGTCCTTCCCCGGCACCTTCCGGTAGATGCGCGGCACATCCTTCAGGCCGATGTCGTAGCTCCCATCCGTCACATAGCCGGCCTGCTCGTCCGGGGTCTCCTGCACATGCAGGATGATGACCCGCGACCGGTTCCTGATGGCTATCCGGCGCAGGAGCGCGAGCTCCGCCGGCGGTACCGGGTGATGGTCATCGGCGAGGGCGATGCGCGCCGGAGGCTCCAGGGAGGCCTGCGCAGGCACCACGAGGGTAGGGGCGTGGCCCGATCGGACGACGTTCACGGCACTGCTCCCGAACAGGAGCGACCGCCCCTTTCCGTGCTTGCCCATCACCACCAGGTCGATGGCGTGCCGCTCGACCACTTCATCCATGACCGGCGGCAGCGCCCCATAGAGAAGGTCCTGTCCTTCCACCTCGATCCCCGCCCGTTGCCGGATGCGTTGGACGAAGCCTTCCAGGTCTTCCTCCCAGATGTCCACCAGGTTCCCATAGGATGGCATCATGGGACCCGTCAGGCTGCCATCGGACCAGACGTGCAAGGCCCGGAACGTGTTCCCTTCGATGCCGAGGAGCCGTACCGCATAATGCGCCGCGTGCAAGGAATCTTCGCTGAAGTCGGTGAGCAGGAGGATGCGGGCCATGTTGGATCGTATGTGCGGGAGCGAAGCTCTTCCATGGCCGTCCCTGCGACACTGATGATCGTCAGCAGCGACGAGAGGCAGGCCTCCTGTCCGTTGTTCCAGCGATGCGGTCCGCATTGCCTGGGCGCCGCCCATGGCGATCGATCCCGGGCTGATGATGATCAGGCCGGTCCCTGCGGGACCTCATGTTCGCCCCACACCGCAGCCGCAGCTTTGCCGCATGCCTGCCTGCTCATCGCACCTCCGATATACCCCTCTTGAAGCATGAAGACCCCAAGCACCCGCCTGTCCCAGGACCTCTATGTGAACCTGGGCTTCCTGTTCTACAGCATCGCGGCCGGTGACGGTCGGGTCGCGTCGGCCGAGGCTGAGCGGCTGAAGGAGGAGGTGAAGAAGCATTGGATGCCGCTGGAGCCTTCGCGCGACGAGGTCGGGACCGACATGGCCTATTACATGGACATCAGTTTCGATCATGCCCTGGGACAGCACATGAGCGCCCAGGAGGCGTTCGAGCGGTTCAAGGCGTATCACGGCCTGGAGCCTGCGGCCTTCGATCCATCCACCCAGGCGCTCGTGATGCGTACGGCCACCGCCATCGCCGCGAGCCGGAATGGTATCGGCAAGGCCGAGCGTGGTTCGCTGGAGCGGCTCAAGCGGCTCTTCGAGGGGGCACAGTAAGGGCCCTTCCTTGCGGGCCGGTGGAGCTTGCCATCTTTGTGCGGTCTCCACCCGACCCCGTAGCTCAGCTGGATAGAGCACCTGCCTTCTAAGCAGGCGGCCGCAGGTTCGAATCCTGCCGGGGTCGCTCACATCATGGCGCGCCTTGGCCCCGGCGTGCCCTTCCGCCCGCCCGGCCTTGTGCCGGCCGTTCCGGGCCATCCGCCTTCCGTTCCGGCAACGCACCCTTCCATTTCGGAAGGGTCCGCTGTTCCAGGGGGTCGGACGGGTCCTTCGGGAAGGGCCGCCATTGCTGGGTCCTTCACTTTTCTGCGGTCCGCTGGCATCCGCTTCGCCTGCCGGGTGCCACCAATGACCCCGGACCATGGACATCCTGATGACGCTCCTCCTGTCGGCGGCCGGCCTGCTCGGCTTCGCCTTCTTCTTCCGCTGCACGGACCTGTTCGAACGGATCTGACAGCCATGATCGCCCTGCTCATCCTCGCCCTGCTGCTGTTCGCCTACATGGCCTACGTGCTGGTGGAACCCGAAAAGTTCTGATCCCCGATGGATACCGAGATCCTTGGCATCGTGACGCTGTTCCTGGCCACCGTCGTGCTGGCCGTTCCCCTGGGCCGCTACATCGCCCGGGTGTATGCCGGCGAGCGCTCGCTGCTCGATCCCGTGATGGGGCCGGTGGAGCGCTTCTTCTTCCGCATCGCCGGCATCGATGCCCAGCGGCAGATGACGTGGAAGGAGCATTTGAAGGCGCTGCTCACCATCAACCTGGTCTGGTTCCTCTGGGCCATGTTCGTGCTGACGAACCAAGGCTGGCTGCCCTGGAACCCCGACGGCAACCCGGGCATGGGCGCCGACCTGGCGTTCAACACGGCGATCTCCTTCGTGGTGAACTGCAACCTGCAGCACTACAGCGGCGAGACGGGGGCCACCTATTTCAGCCAGGTCTTCGCCCTGCTGTTCCTGCAGTTCGTGAGCGCGGGCACGGGCATGGCCGCCGCGGCCATGGTGTTCAAGGCCCTGCGCGGGCCGGCCGATCGCACCGGCGAGCGCCCCGCGGCCCGGCTGGGCAACTTCTACGACCATTTCCTGAAGAGCATGACGCGCGTGCTGCTGCCGCTTAGCCTGCTGGTGGCGGTGCTGCTCCTGCTCAACGGCACGCCGCAGACCGCGGCCGGCAGGGACCGCATCGCGACGCTGCAGGGCGACACGGTCGAGGTGGCGCGCGGGCCGGTGGCCGGCTTCGTGGCGATCAAGCACCTGGGCACGAACGGCGGCGGCTACTACGGCGCGAACAGCGCGCATCCGCTGGAGAACCCGAGCTACTTCACCAACATGCTGGAGATGTGGGCGCAGATGATCGTCCCGCTGGCGATGGTGTTCGCGCTGGGCTTCCACCTGCGGAAGAAGCGGTTCGCCTGGATGGTCTTCGGGGTGATGACGGTAGGCTTCCTGGCGCTGGCGGTGCCGAACATGGTGCTGGAGATGCGCGGGAACCCGGCCATCGACGCGCTGGGGGTGGACCAGGGCAGCGGGGCGATGGAAGGCAAGGAGGTGCGCTTGGGCGCCGCGGCGTCCGGCTTTTGGAGCGTGGCCACCACGGTGATCAGCACGGGTTCGGTGAACGCCATGCACGACAGCACCATGCCCTTGAGCGGCATGAACGAGCTGCTGGCCATGATGACCAATGCGTTCTACGGCGGGGTGGGGGTGGGCATCCTCAACTTCTTCGTCTTCATCATCCTGGCCGTGTTCATCAGCGGGCTCATGGTGGGCCGCACGCCGGAGCTCCTGGGCCGGAAGGTGGAGGCGCGCGAAGTGAAGATCGCCGTCATTGTCACCCTGCTGCATCCCCTGCTGATCCTCACCGGTGCCGCGCTGGCGGCCTATGCGATCACGCGGCACCCGGACCTCGGCTGGCTGAACAACCCGGGGCCGCACGGCTTCAGCGAGATGCTGTACGAGTACACCAGCAGCGCGGCCAACAACGGCAGCGGTTTCGAGGGCCTGGGCGACAACACGCCATGGTGGAACATCAGCACGGCCATCGTGCTCCTGCTGGGCCGTTTCCTGCCGATCATCGGGCCGCTGGCCATCGCCGGCCTGCTCGCGGGCAAGCCGTACGTCCCGGCCGGGGCCGGCACCCTGCGGACCGACACGGCCACCTTCGGCGTGGTGGTGTTCGGCGTGATCGCGATCGTCGCCGCGCTCTCCTTCTTCCCGGCCCTGGCGCTGGGCCCCATCGCCGAGCATTTCAGCCGCTGATCCCATGAAGACCCGATCGTCCACATCCCTCTTCCAACGCGACCTGGTGCTGGAGGCCATGAAGCAGGCCTTCGTGAAGCTCGACCCGCGCATCCTGGTGCGCAACCCGGTGATGTTCACCGTGGAGGTCGGCACGGCGGTGATGCTCGTCGTTTCGCTGCTGGTGGCCTTCGGCGAGCGCTCGCAGGGCTCCCTGGGCTACAACGTGGCCATCTTCCTGCTGCTGCTGCTCACCGTGCTCTTCGCCAACTTCGCGGAAGCCATCGCGGAAGCGCGGGGCAAGGCCCAGGCCGATTCCCTGCGCCGGACGCGTGAGGACACCCCCGCCCGGCTCCTGCTGCCGGACGGCAGTGTCCGGCAGACGCGCAGCAACGAGCTGCGCAAGGGCGACCGGTTCGTTTGCGAGGCGGGCGACCTCATCCCCGCCGATGGCGAGATCGTGAAAGGCCTCGCCAGTGTGGACGAGAGCGCCATCACGGGCGAGAGCGCCCCGGTGATCCGCGAGGCGGGCGGCGACCGCAGCAGCGTGACCGGCGGCACGCGCGTGCTCAGCGACCGGATCGTCGTGGAGGTCACGGGCGAGCCGGGAACGAGCTTCCTGGACCGCATGATCGCCCTGGTGGAAGGGGCCAGCCGGCAGAAGACGCCGAACGAGATCGCCCTCACCATCCTGCTGGCGGGCTTCACGCTGGTCTTCCTCATCGTGTGCATCACGCTGCCGGCCTTCGCGGGCTATGCGGGCACCGGCCTCACCGTCGGGGCCTTGATCGCCCTCTTCGTGTGCCTGGTCCCCACCACCATCGGGGGGCTGCTGAGCGCCATCGGCATCGCGGGCATGGACCGCGCCCTGCGGGCCAACGTGATCAGCAAGAGCGGCAAGGCCGTGGAGACGGCGGGCGACGTGGACGTGCTGCTCCTCGACAAGACCGGCACGATCACCATCGGCAACCGCAAGGCCACGGCCTTCCATCCGGCGCCGGGTGTCGACCGGGACCTGTTCATCCGGGCCTGTGCGCTGGGATCGCTGGCCGATGCGACGCCCGAAGGCAAGAGCATCGTGGAGCTGGCGGGTCCTGCCGTCACCCGCGGCCTCTCCCTGGAAGGCGCCGGGCTGATCGCGTTCACCGCCGGGACGCGCACGAGCGGCGTGGACCTTCCCTCCGGTACCCGCATCCGCAAGGGAGCGCTGGACGCCATCCGCCGGTCGGCGGAGCAGGCCGGCCATGCCTTCCCGCGGGAAGTGGACGCGGAGGTGACGCGCATCGCCGCGAACGGCGGCACCCCGCTGGTGGTGGCCGAGAACGAGCAGGTGGTCGGTTGCATCGAGCTGCAGGACGTCATCAAGCCCGGCATCCAGGAACGCTTCGAGCGCCTGCGGAAGATGGGCGTGCGCACGGTGATGGTGACGGGCGACAACCCGCTCACCGCGAAATACATCGCCGGCAAGGCGGGCGTGGACGACTTCATCGCCGAGGCGACCCCGGAGGACAAGATGGCGTACATCCGGAAGGAGCAGGGGAGCGGGCGCCTGGTGGCCATGATGGGCGACGGCACCAACGATGCACCCGCGCTGGCACAGGCCGATGTGGGCGTGGCCATGAACAGCGGCACCCAGGCCGCGAAGGAGGCCGGCAACATGGTGGACCTGGACAACGACCCCACCAAGCTGATCGAGGTGGTGGAGATCGGGAAGCAACTGCTGATGACGCGCGGCACGCTCACCACCTTCAGCATCGCCAACGACGTGGCGAAGTACTTCGCCATCGTGCCCGCCCTGTTCATCACGGGCCTGCCCGCCCTGGGCGCACTGAACGTCATGCGGCTGCACAGCCCCGAGAGCGCCATCCTCAGCGCGGTGGTCTTCAACGCGGTCATCATCCCGCTGCTCATCCCGCTGGCCCTGCGCGGCGTGGCCTACAAGCCCATCGGAGCCTCGGCCATCCTGCGCCGCAACCTCTTGCTCTACGGCCTGGGCGGCCTGATCGCCCCCTTCCTCGGCATCAAGGCCATCGACCTCGTAGTGTCCCTCTTCTGCTGATCCGATCATGAGACCCCATCTCCTCCCCGCACTGAAGCTGACCGCGCTCTGCCTGCTGTTTTTCAGCGGCCTCTATACCCTGGCGCTGCTGGGCATCGCCAAGCTGACCCCGAACGGTGGCAACGCCGCCACGGTGGAAGTGGATGGCCGCGTGTACTATACGGACCTGGCGCAACGGTTCTCCGACGACCACTATTTCTGGAGCCGCCCGAGCGCCGTGGGATACAACGCCGTGGGATCCGGGGGCAGCAACAAGGGCCCGACGAACCCGGACCTCCTGGCCGCCGTGCAGGCCCGCATCGACACCTTCCTGGTGCACGACCCGGGCGTGGCGAGGAGCGCGATCCCCAGCGAACTGGTGACCGCGAGCGGCAGCGGGCTGGACCCCCACCTTTCCCCGGCGGCGGCCCGGGTGCAGATCGCGCGCATAGCGGGCAGGCGCGGGCTCGATCCGGCCGCCCTGGAGAAACTGGTGGACGCGCATACCCGTGGTCCCTTGCTGGGGCTGTTCGGGCCGTCCACCGTGAACGTACTGGAGCTCAACCTGGCGCTGGACGCCCTGCACTGACATGGAACGATCGATCATCCTTGCCCTGATGGGCCTTTCCCTCACCGCCACCGCGCAGCGACCGGATAGCGCTTTGACCCTGAGCGCCTATGCCGAAGTGTACTACAGCTACGACCTGGCACGGCCCGATGACCACCTGCGCCCGGGTTTCTTCTACAGCTTCAACCGGCACAACGAAGTGGACCTGAACTTCGGCATGCTGAAGCTCGCATACGCGAAGCGGAACGTCCGTGGTGTCCTCGCCCTGATGAGCGGTACCTATGCGCAGTACAACCTGGCCAGCGAGCCCGAGGTGCTCCGCCACGTCTACGAAGCCAATGTGGGCGTGAAATTGAGCGCCACCCGCGACCTGTGGCTCGACGCCGGTATCCTGCCCAGCCACATCGGTTTCGAGAGCGCCATCGGCAAGGACTGCTGGAACCTCACCCGCAGCATCCTGGCCGACAACACGCCCTACTATGAGGCGGGCGCGCGCATCAGCTACACCAGTCCCGATACCAAATGGTACCTGGCCGGTCTGTTGCTGAACGGCTGGCAGCGGATCGCCCGTGTGGAAGGCAACAACACGCCCGCGGCCGGCACACAGGTCTCCTTCAAGCCCAATACCGGGACCACCTTGAACTGGAGCACCTTCGTGGGGAACGACAAGCCCGACAGCGTGGCCCGGACGCGCATCTTCAACAACCTCTACGCCCAGTTGCAGGTCACGGAGCGGCTGGGGCTTGTCGTGGGCTGCGACATCGGCACCGAAGGGGCGGCCGGCGTCGATGGCAACAGCACCTGGATCACGCCGATCCTGATCCCCCGCTACCGGATCAGCGACAGGAGCTACCTGGCCGCGCGCATCGAATACTACCAGGACAGGGATGGTGCGATCATCGCCACCGGCACCCCGAACGGAGCCGCCATCCTGGGGTATTCGCTGAACTTCGACCGCCGGATAGCGCCCAACGTGCTGTGGCGTACGGAAGCTCGCCTGCTGCAGAGCGAGGATGACATATTCGTCGATGCCGACGGGACCTCCACCGCTACCAATGCCTTCCTCACCACGAGCCTTTCCATCGCCTTCCCGTGATCGCTTCCGACGGCACCGATCCCCTGCTTCGGCCGGCTTCCCGACGGGGCCGGCTGAAGGTCTACATCGGCATGAGCGCCGGTGTGGGCAAGACCTACCGCATGCTGGAGGAGGCGCATGGCCTGGCGGCGGACGGGGTGAACGTGCAGGTGGGCTACGTGGAGACGCACGGGCGGAAGGGGACGCAGGCCCTGCTCGACGGGCTGCCCGTGATCCCGCGCCGCGAGGTGTTCTACAAGGGCAAGCGGCTGGAGGAGTTCGACCTGGACGCCACGCTGCTGCTGCACCCCGCGTGGGTGGTGGTGGACGAGCTGGCCCACACCAACGTGCCGGGCAGCAAGCACCCCAAGCGGTGGCAGGACATCCTGGAGCTGCTGGACAACGGGATCGGCGTGATCACCGCGGTGAACATCCAGCACATCGAAAGCATCAACGACGAGGTGCAGCGCATCACCGGCGTGGAGGTCACCGAGCGCGTGCCCGACAGCTTCCTGCAGCGGGCGGATGAAGTGGTGAACATCGACCTCACGGCGGACGAGCTGATCGGTCGGCTGCGCGAGGGGAAGATCTACGACCCGGCCCGGGTGGAGGCGGCGATGCGCAACTTCTTCCGGCCGGAGAAGATCCTGCAATTGCGCGAGCTGGCGCTGAAGGAAGTGGCCGGCCAGGTGGAGCGCAAGGTGGAGACGGAGGTGGGCCCGCAGCAGCAGGTGCGGCACGAGCATTTCCTGGCCTGCATCAGCAGCAACGCCGACGTGGCGCGCAAGATCATCCGCAAGACCGCGCGGCTGGCCAACTACTACCACAGCGACTGGAGCGTGCTCTACGTGCAGACGCCGGCCGAGCGGATGGACCGCATCCCGCTGGACACGCAGCGGCACCTGCTGAACAACTTCAAGCTGGCGGTGGAGATGGGGGCGGAGGTGATCCAGGCCCAGGGCGCCGGCCCCCACGGCGGCATCGGCTTCCTTCCGGCGAAAGTCCTCAACTTGGACAAGGCGAGCATCGCCGGTGCCATCATGCAGGTCGTGCAGGAGAAACGCGTCACCACCGTGTGCATCGGCAAGCCGCACCTGCGCATCTGGCAGGTGATCCTGCGGACCAGCGTGTTCAACCGGCTGCTCAACGCGCTCGCGGAGAGCGATGTGGACCTGGTGATCCTGTCATGAGGACGAAGACCCGCCTCACGCTCTGGCTCGGCCTGGTGACCCTGCTCGTGCTGGTCCTGGGCGGCATCGGGCTGGCCACCATCTGGACGCTGCGCACCGAAGGCCGCGACGTGATGAAGGCGAACTACAACAGCATCGCCTACGCGCAGCGGATGCTGGAGGCGATGGACCTGGACACGGCGGGCGCATTGCCCCGGCTCGTCCGGGGCCTGGAGGAGCAGCGGGCCAACATCACCGAGCCGGGCGAGGCGCGGCTGACCGCGGAGCTGGCGCGGCACATCGACGCGTTCCGGGCGGCGCCGGGCGACGCCGCGACGGCGCGGGCCCTGCGGAAGGACCTCAACGGCATCATCGAGCTGAACCGGTCGGCCATCGTGCGCAAGGCGGCCGAGTCGGAAGGGCGCGCGGAGAGCGCCGTGGTGTGGATCAGCGTGGCGGGGGCGCTCTGCTTCGTCATCGTCTTCACGCTCTTCCTCAGTCTCCCGGAGCGGCTGGCCGAGCCCATCCGCCGGCTCACCGAGGGCATCGACCGCATCGCCGCGGGCCACTACCACGAGCGGGTGGAGCTGCAAGGCTCCGACGAGTTCGCGCACATGGCCCAGCGGTTCAACGCCATGGCCGCCGAGCTGGAGCATTGGGAGAGCAGCAACGTGGCGCGCATCCTGGAGGAGAAGACCCGCGCCGAGGCGGTGCTCAATTCGCTGAAGGACGCCAGCATCGGGCTGGACGACCAGGGGCGCATCCTCTTCATGAACCGCGAGGCCCTGGAGCTGCTGGGGCTGGAGGAGGCCGAGGCCCGGGGAAGGCCCGCCGCCGAGCTGGCTCGGCGGAACGACCTGCTGCGGCACATCCTCAGCGAGCGCGCCTCGGCCCCCTTCAAGGCCGTGGTGGGCGGGAAGGAGAACTACTTCGTGAGCGTGGCCGCACCGATCGAGGGGGCCGACGGCACCCTGGGCATCGTGCACACCGTGCGCGACATCACTCCGCACAAGGAGCTGGACACCGCCAAGACCAACTTCATCGCCACGGTGAGCCACGAACTGAAGACGCCCATCGCCTCCATCCTCATGGGGGCCGATCTGCTGCGCGACGAGCGCGTGGGACCGCTGAACGCCGAGCAGGGGCAGCTGCTGCAGCACATCAAGGACGATGGCCAGCGGCTGCTGCGCATCACCAGCGAGCTGCTGAAGATGACCCAGGTGGAGACCGGACGGGTGGACGTGGACGTGCGGCCCACGGACCCGCGGGAGGTGTTGCGCTATGCGGTGGAGGCCACGCGGGCCGCGGCGGAGCAGAAGCGGATCGCCATCACCACCGAGGTGCGCGAGCCTTTGCCCCTGGTGCGGGCCGACAGCGAGAAGGCCGCATGGACCCTGACGAACCTCATCGGCAATGCCGTGCGCTATTCGCCCGAAGGCCGGCCGGTGGCCCTGACGGTGGCGTCCGTGGCGGGCGGGGTGGAGTTCGCCGTGAGCGACGAAGGGAAGGGGATCGACCCGCGGTACGCCGACCGGATCTTCGATCGCTACTTCCGCGTCCCGGGCACGCCCACCGAAGGCTCGGGGCTGGGGCTGGCCATCGGCAAGGAGCTCATCGAGGCCATGGGCGGCCGCATCGGCGTGCACAGCCAGGTGGGCCGGGGGAGCCGCTTCTGGTTCGTGCTGCCCGCGGCCTCCTGATCCCGGAAGCCCTTGCCGGCGGGCGGAGGCAGGGAAGGGATAACTTGGCGGGATG
Organism: Bacteroidota bacterium; assembly: GCA_018267055.1. Taxonomy (GTDB): domain Bacteria; phylum Bacteroidota; class Bacteroidia; order Flavobacteriales_F; family PHOS-HE28; genus PHOS-HE28. The sequence continues at coordinate 8,592 of JAFDZF010000199.1, read as the reverse complement.
CATACCGAGCGCCATTTCCAGAGCAGCGACCGGGTGAAGGACATCGTCATCGGCATGAGCGATGGGCTCACCGTGCCCTTCGCCCTGGCGGCGGGCCTCAGCGGCGCGGTGGACAGCAACAGCGTGGTGCTGACGGCGGGGATCGCGGAGATCGTGGCGGGCAGCATCGCGATGGGCCTGGGCGGGTACCTCGCCGGGCGGACCGAACAGGACCATTACCGCTCCGAGCTTCGGCGGGAGCAGGCCGAAGTGGAGGACGTGCCCGAGCGGGAGCGCGAGGAGGTGCGGGAGGTGCTGCGGTCCTATGGCGTGGCGCCGGGCCTGGCCGCCACCGTGGCGGAGGACCTGGCCAAGGACAAGGGGAAGTGGGTCGACTTCATGATGCGCTTCGAGCTGGGGCTGGAGCGGCCGGACCCGCGCCGGGCGGGACGCAGCGCGATGACCATCGCGTTGAGCTATGCCCTGGGCGGTGCCCTGCCGCTGGTAGCATACGTGTTCACGTCCGGTCCCCGGGAGGGGCTCCTGATCAGCTGCGCCATCACCCTGGTCGCCTTGCTGGTGTTCGGGTGGGCCAAGAGCAAGGCCACGGACCGGCCGCCCTTCCAGGGGGCCTTGCGCACGGCCCTCATCGGGGCCATCGCGGCCGGTGCCGCCTATGGGATCGCCCGGGCGATGAACGGCTGAGGCCGACCGGGCGCTCGTCGGGCTGTTCCGGCGCTTGTCGGGCCAGGGATGCGGCTCGTCGAAATGTTGATCCACGGGTGGCGCAGCCTGCGTTGTAGAGCGCACTGCTGGACCAATTTCGCGTCCGCCTTTCGGAACCTCACCTGCCAGGAACATGCGTTTTTCCCTTCTCGCTCCGGTGCTCTGCGGAGCCTTGTCCGCCAGCGCCACCACGTACTATGTGTCGCCTACGGGCAGCGACTCCAACAACGGCACGTCGCAAAGCACGCCCTGGCGCACCCTGGACAAGCTGACACAGGTGCAGTACACCGTCGTGGCCGGCGACCAGATCCTGTTCCAGCGCGGCGGCGTCTACCGGGGCACGCTGAACATCGCGGGCTATGGCACGGCCGCGGCGCCCATCGTCATCGGCGCCTACGGCGCGGGTGCGGCGCCCGTCATCAGCGGCGGCACCCAGGTGACCGGCTGGACGCAGCACAGCGGCAATATCTACAAGGCGTCGCTGGGCACGGGCGTGGACGTGAAGTACCTCTTCTCCAACGGCCAGGCCATGACGCTGGCCCGCTACCCCAATACCGGCTGGCTGCGCAACGACCACGGCACGCCCACCAGCCTGCAGGACGCCGCCCTCACCCAGTCGAGCGGCTACTGGACCGGGGCCACCCTGGTGGTGCGCGCGAGCAACTGGAACTACGACCTGGCCACCGTGTCCGGCTTCAGCGGCAACACGCTCACCTTCCCCACGATCTACGACCAGCTCTGGGACTACGACTGGGGGTACTTCCTCTGCAACAAGCTGAGCGAGCTGGACCAGGCCGGTGAATGGTTCTTCGACAAGACCACGGGTATCCTGTACTTCTGGGCGCCGAACAACGTGTCGCCCGCCACGCTGAACATCGAGGCGGCCACCAAGGCGCGCGGCGCATACGTCTACTGGCACCGGCCCTACATCACCATCCAGGACCTGGCCTTCCAGTACCAGACCGAAGCTGGCGTGTTCGTGGAGGATGCCGACCACATCACGGTGAACAACTGCACGTTCACCGACATGTACACCGGCATCAAGACGGTGGGCAGCAACAACACCTACAGTAACTCCACCTTCACGCGCACCTACGCCACGGCGCTGCACGTGCTGGACAACAACACGGTCATCAGCGGCAACACCCTCACCGACATCGCGATGGTGCCGGGCCTGGGCGAGACGAGCTGGGGCTACTTCGGCATCCGCTGCACGGGCACCGGCATGACGATCCGCGGCAACCGCCTGCAGAACATCGGCTACATCGGCATCGTGGCGGAGTACAACGCGCTGGTGGAGAAGAACGTGGTGGACAACGCCGTGGCCATCCTCAATGACGGCGGCGGCATCGCGTTCGACTACTCCGACGGCATGGTGATCCAGGACAACATCGTGCGCAACTGCGTGGGCAACCTCGAAAGCTCCGCGCCCGATTTCAACAGCTACCACAAGATCTGCCATGGCCTGTACTTCGGGAACCACGGCATCCGCAACACCACCATGCAGCGGAACACGTCCTACAACAACAAGGGCAGCGGTATCCATGTGGACCACAGCATGAACGCCGCGAACAACATCATACGGGACAACACCTGCTTCAACAACGAGGTGCAGTTGAGCCTGTCCGACTATTCGAACTACAGCGGTCCCGCGGCCGTGGCGCCGTATTACGTGGCCAGCTACAGCGAGACCTATTCGGGCAACGTGTTCTACTCCATCGCGCCGGACCAGCTGTGCATGAAGCAGTACAACTGCTACTCCGCCTCGCCGGTGGACTTCGGCACCTTCACGAACAACAAGTACTTCAACCCCTACAACGAGATGAGCATCTTCGTGATGAACACCTTCTCGGGGTCGCAGAAGTACTTCGCGCTGGAGCGCTGGCAGACCGACAAGGCCGAGGATGCCGGCAGCACCCGCAGCCCCCTGCGCCAGAGCCTGGTGAGCACCACGGCCGAGCTGAGCGGCAACCTGGTGGTGAACGGCACCTTCGACACCAATGTGAACGGCTGGACCGGCTGGCCCACCAATGCGCAGGTGACCCGCGTGACCACCAACCTGGACAACGGGGCGCTGAAGGCCTACCTGCCGAACAACAGCGTGTACAACGAGTTCAGCATGCGCAACCCCGACCTCTTCTCCGTGCAGAGCGGGCAGTGGTACCGCATGCGCTTCAGCCTGCAGAGCAATGCCTGCGGCGACCTGAAGGCGGGGCTGAAGGGCCAGAGCCAGCTCACCGGCGCCAGCACCATCTACCAGCGCCAGATCCCCTTCGACACGCAGCGGCGCGACATCGAGATGTACTTCCAGAGCAACCTGAGCGACAACGCCCTGGTGCAGTTCGTGAACCAGTACACCGAGCCGATGTACTACCTGGACAACGTGCAGATCCACAAGGTGCAGGTGCAGCCGGTGGACCCGGCGCAGATGCACGTGCTCCTGGTGAACGACCAGACCACCACGCAGTCCTACGCCCTCCCGGCCGGCTGCTGGAGCGACCTGAGCGGCACCGTCGTTTCCGGCAGCGTCAGCCTGCAGCCCTACACCTCGAAGGTCATTTACAAGGTGGACGGCACCGGGGGCTGCGGCCAGCAGCAGGTGACCAACGGCTCTGTGACCGTGAAGGTCAACCTGGGCGGGGCGATGAACTGGAGCGCGGGCCTGATGCGTGACGACCTGCGCGCGGCGGGCCTGGTGCCGGCCACGGAGCCGTACACCGCGCGGGGCTTCGCCCTGGAGAACGCCGGCGCCACGGTGCCCGCGGCCCTGCTGCAGGCCACCGGGAACCAGGCCATCGTGGACTGGGTGCTCATCGAGCTGAAGAACAACGATGCCGGCTACACCGTGGCCGGCCGCCGCGCCGCCCTCGTGCGCCGCGACGGCAGCGTGGTGATGCCCGACGGCAACACCGTGGTGACCTTCAACGTGACCACGCAGGGCAAGTACCTCGTGGTGCGCCACCGCAACCACCTGGGGGTGATGACGGCCGCGCCGCTCACCGCCAACGGCATCACGGTGGACTTCACCTCCGGGACCGGCACCTACGGCCAGACGGCCCAGCAGTCCAACGGGACGCGGTTCGGCCTGTGGCCGGGGAACGTGAACGGCGACGCCACGGTGAAATACACCGGCTCCGTCAACGACCGCGACCCGGTGCTGAGCGCCATCGGCGGATCGATCCCCACGGCGGCGGTGACGGGCTACCGCAACGAGGACGTGAACATGGACGCGTGGACGCTGTACACCGGTGCGGGCAACGACCGGGACTTCATCCTCGTGACGGTGGGGGGCTCGCTGCCCACGGCGACCCGCGCCGAGCAGGTGCCCTGAGCCGGCGGCGGATCAGATCCGTTCCAGCGAGGCCGGTGCGGACCAGCCCACGCTGCCGCTGCCGAGCTTCACTTCGTACCAGCCGTTCCGTTCCTGCAGTACGGTGACCTTCGTGCCTTGGTGGAGGACGAAAAGGGTGGTGGCGCCCCGGCGCGGCTCGCCCAGCACGTCCACCTTCGGTACCATGATGATGGCCTCCGAGCGGTCCTCCACCTCGCCCACGCGGTAGGCGGCCAGCGCCACGGACACCAAGGTGGCCGCGAAGGCCAGGGCGCCCAGGCCGAAGAGCACGCGCTTCAGGGCCCCGGCCCGCACGCTGACCGCGATGCCCGCCAGCACGAAAGCGGCGAGGCAGGCCCAGAGGGAGCGGCGCGCCCACTGGTCCACGTCGGTGCCGCCGCGCAGGCGGTCCCACAGGGTGCCCAGGGTCATGCCCGGCAGTTCGTTCACGCGGTCCACCACCTTGGTGCGCGCCTGGTCCAGGTTGGCCTGGATGTCCTCCGCGCCGGGAGCGAGCCGCAGGGCCCGCTCGTAATAGAGGATCGCGTGGGGCGTATCGTCCAGCTTGCTCCAGCAATTGCCGATGTTGAACAGCAGGGCCGCGGAGGTGTGCGAGGTGTTCACCGAGTCGTACAGCGTCAGGGCCTGCCGGTACTCGCCCTTGCCATAGGCCTCTTCGGCGGAGCGCAGGAGGGCGGTGTGGTCCGCACGGGCGGCCGTGGCCGCCATCGCGAGGAGCGCGAGGGGAAGGACGGAGCGTTTCATGCGCGTAGCTGGTCTTCGATGCGGCGGATCAGGGCGGCGGCCTCGTCGTAGCTCGCCTGGCGGGGCCTGTTCTCGAACGGCGCGAAGCGGGCCATCTCCGCGTCGCTCAGCAGGGCGTTGTAGGCGCGGGCCACGGCGCCGTCGTCGAGGTGGCCCAGCTTGGCGGTGACCATGGCGGCATTGACCTCCGCCACGCCCAGGTCGAACTTGTCGGCGAAATAGCCTTCGAGCGCCTTGCCGAGGGCGTCATAGAAGGCGGTGCGGTCGTTCTTGGTGAGCGCTTCCTCGGCGGCCTTCAGGCGCTGGCGGGCCACCTTGTCGGCCCCGCGGCGGCGCAGCCCGTGGGTGTCGGCCAGCAGGCGGGCGCGGCGGCGGCGCCAGCTGAAGAACGCGATGAAGGCGCCCACCGGGGCCAACAGGCCCAGCACGTAGGGCCAGGAGCCGAACAGGTGGTGGCCGCTCGGTTCGAGCGCCAGGTCGCCCGTGCGGATGAAGCGGATGTCCTTGCCCAGCTCCTGCACGTCGGTCCGGCTGGGCCGCGAGATCGTGGCGGAGGCGTTCGGGTCGCCCTTCTGGATGTGGAAGGTGAGCGGCTCGGAGCGCAGCTGCTTGTACTGTCCGGAGGCCGGATCGAAGTAGCTGTAGGTGAGGGTGCCGATGTCGTAATCGCCTTCGTGGCGCGGGATCACCAGGTACTGGAACTCGCGGCTGCCGCTCATGCCGCCGCCGTTCACGGTGATCTTGTCGGTCATCTTCGGGTCGTACGACTCGAAGTCGCTCGGGAAGGCCAGCTTCGGCGCGTCGATCAGGCGGAGGTTGGCGCGGCCGCTGAACCGCACGGTGAGGTCGATGGCCTCGTTGGCCTTCACCGTGGTGGCGGCCGTCTTCACTTCCAGGTGCAGGTCGCCCACGGCGCCGATGTAGTCCGCGGGCTTGTTCTCCGGGAGGTCCATCACCGTCACCTCCGCCGCGTTGCTCTTGATGCGCACCGGCGTGCCGCTGCTGAAGAAGCTGGGGTTCACGCGGTAGTTCAGCGTCATCGGCTCGATGCGCAGCTTGCCGCCGTGCTGGGGGATGAGCACCTGCTTCTTCAGCACCGCCACGTTGTAGCGGATGCCGTTCACCGTCTGGGGCACCTTCTCCCAGCTCGTTTCGCCCAGCTCGATCTCCTCGGCCCAGAAGCCGTCGAGCTTCGGCAGGTCGTAATCGCCCGGCTGCAGGGAGTTGTAGCGCGAATAGAGCGTGTAGGTAGAGAGGATCTGCTCCCCGACGTAGACCTTGCTCTTGCTGAGGCTGATGGTGCAGAAGAGGTTGGGGTCGGCCTTCTGCGCCTGCTCGAGCTGTGCGCTGTTGGGTCCCGTGGTCTGGCCCTTGGTCACGTGCACCTTGATCGGCTCGGTCTGGATCATGCCGCCGCCCACGCGCGCCATGGCCGAGCCGATGGTATAGTCGCCTGGCTGCATCGCTGTGAGGTACCAGGTGCGCGTCACCGAGCTGCCCATGCGCCCGTTGATGTTGCTGAAGCTGTTGCTGTCGAAGGGGCCCTGCACCACCACCAGCCCGCCGAAGGCCGGGTTGCCGATGGCGCTCCCCATGGGCGCATTCACCAGGCTCACGGTCAGCTTGAGCGCATCGCCGGTGGCGATCTCCGTGCGGTCGGCGCTGGCCTTGAACGTGATCTCCTGCGCGTGCACGGCCGTTCCGCCCAGGAGGGCGATGCACATCAAGAGGGGAGCGAGGATCCTGTTCATCGGTTCACCAATCCTTGTCGGTGCGCGTGCGCTGCTTCACCTGGGCCTTCGCGCGCACCTTGTCCTGCGTGTTCTTCTCCTGCTGCTGCGTGGCCTCCAGCATGCGCATGGCGTCCTGCTTGTCGATCTTGCCCGGCTGCCGCGCCTGCTGTTGCTGTTGGTCCTGCTTCTGCTGGCCTTCCTGCTGCTGGTCCTTCCGCTGTTGGTCCTGCTGGTCCTTGTTCTGCTGCTGTTGCTGCTGGTCCTGCTTCTGCTGGTCCTGCTTGTTCTGCGGCTGCTGCTTCTGTTGCTGCGCCAGCTTCTTCTGTGCGTAGGCCAGGTTGTAGCGGGTATCCTCGTCCGCGGGGTTGCGCTTCAGGGCCTCCTTGTAGGCGGTCACCGCCTCGCTATACTTCTGCTGGTTCATCCAGCTGTTGCCCAGGTTGTGGTAGGCGCGGGCCTGGGCCTGCTGGTCCTTGGCCAGGGCGGCGGCGGTCTCGAAGGTGCGCTGGGCGTCCGGGAAGCTGTCCTGGCGGTAGTAGGCGTTGCCGAGGTTGAAGGCACCGCGCTCGTCCTGCTCCGCACCCGTGTAGGCCTTCACGGCGTCCTTCGTGTCGCCCTTCCGGTAGGCGCTGTTGCCCTCGCGGATCGCGCGTTCGGTGGCGTCCGACTGGGCGTGCACGGCGCAGCCGGCGGCCAGGGCCAGGAGGAGGAGGGTCAGGCGGTCCATGGGAGGAAGCTGTTCCAGTTGGAAGGTAGGCCGCGTTCGCCCATCAGCAGGCCGAGGAGGAGGAGGGCGCAGGCGATGGCGAGGAAGTACTGGTACCGGTCCTCGTGCCCTGCGAAGGTGTAGGAGCCGATCTCGGTCTGGTCCATGTTGCGCAGGTGGGCCACCAGCGCATCGATGCCGGTGTCCGCGGCGCTGGCGCGCACGTATTCGCCCTGGCCCGCGGCGGCGATGCGCCGCAGCATGTCCTCGTTGAGCTTGGTCATCACCGTCTGGCCTTCCCTGTCCTTCTTGAACCCGACGACCTCCCGGCCGCGGCGTTCGGGGATGGGCGCCCCCTCGGGCGATCCCAGGCCGATGGTGTTCACCACGATGCCGTCGCCGGCGGCGGACTTCGCGGCGGCTTCGCCGTCGTCCTCGAAGCTTTCGCCGTCGCTGATCACGAGGATGGCCCGGCCCTTGGCGCCGCCCGGCTGGAAGCTCCGGTGGGCCAGGTCGATGGCCGCGCCGATGGCGGTGCCCTGTGCGTTCACCATGTCGGGACCGATGCTGGAGAGGAAGAGCTTCGCCGCGCTGCGATCGGCGGTGATGGGCAGCTGCGTGAAGGCTTCGCCAGCGAACACCACGATGCCGAGGCGGTCGCCCTTCATGCGGTCGATCAGCTGCGACAGCGCGCGCTTGGCCACCTCCATGCGGTCGGGCTTCAGGTCCTCGGCGAGCATGCTGTTGCTCACGTCCAGGGCCACCACCACGTCCACGCCCTCGGCCTTCACCTCCTCCAGGCGGGTGCCCATCTGCGGGCCGGCCAGCGCGAACACGGCGAAGCTGAAGCCGTGGCGCAGCAGCAGGAACTTCAGGCCCGAGCGCCACGAGGACACGCCCGGCACCATGTACGGCAGCAGCGGGGCGCTGCTGAAGCGGCGGAGCGCGCGGTTCTTCAGGCCCAGCCCGATGAGGTACAGCAGCGTCAGCACCGGCCCGGCGAAGAGCCCCCACAGCACCCAGCGGCGCTCCAGCCGGAACTGCGGCAGGTAGCGCTCGGCCGAGAGCCACAGGCCGAGCCCGAAGGCCCAGGCCAGCACCTCCACCAGGAGGACCACGGCGATCAGCGTGCCGATGCGGTATGTGCCCCGGGTGCTCATGGTGTGGTGCGCAGGATGGTGGTGCCGAGCAGGAGGGAGAGCAGCACCAGCGAGCAGCCGGCGAGCAGCACGTCGAAGTACTCCTCGTTGCGGCGGCTGTGCTCGGTCACCTTCACGCGCGTCTTTTCCAGGCGGTCGATCTCCTGGTAGATGCCGCGCAGCTTCTTCTCGTCCGTGGCGCGGAAGTAGCGG
>JAFDZF010000198.1 GCA_018267055.1 Bacteroidota bacterium | reverse complement strand
TCGGGCGCCACGCGCTTGATCGCCTCCTCCACCCCGGCCTTCATCGTCATGGCGCTCATGGCGCAGTTGGTGCAGGCGCCGTGGAGGCGCACCCGGGCCACGCCATCGGCGGTGACCTCCTCCAGGGTGATGTCGCCGCCGTCGGCGGCGAGGAAGGGGCGCAGCTCGTCCAGCGCTTGCTGGATGCGGGGAACGGCGTGGGCGATATCGATCGGAGCGGTCTTCATGCGTGAGCGGGGACGGCGGCACTGACGATCACCCGGGCCACGGCCTCTAGCAATGGTGCGAAGGCGTCAGCAGCGGGGGTATCACCCTGCAGCACGGCGGGGCGGCCCACATCGGCGGCCTCGCGGATGCTCTGCACCAGCGGCACTTCCGCCAGCAGGGGCACCTTCAGTTCGTCCGCCAGGCGGCGTGCGCCCTCCTGGCCGAAGATGTACTGGCGTTCGGCCGATCCCGGCGGCAGGTAGTAGGCCATGTTCTCCACGATGCCGAGCACGGGCACGTTCACGCTGGGCAGGCCAAAGAAGCCCACGCCCTTGCGCGCATCGGCCAGGGCCACGGGCTGCGGGGTGCTCACCACGATGGCACCGGTGAGCGGCACGGCCTGCACCAGCGACAGGTGGATGTCGCTCGTTCCGGGCGGAAGGTCCACCAGCATCACGTCCAAGGCGCCCCAGTCGGCATCCTTGAACAGCTGCTCCAGGGCCTTGCTGGCCATGGGCCCGCGCCAGGCGATGGCCTGCTCCGGGTCGGCGAAGAAGCCGATGCTCAGCAGCTTCACGCCATAGCTCTCGATGGGCACGATCAGGTTCTTCCCCTCCACCTCGCGGACGCGGGGCCGCTCGCGCAGCACGTCGAACATCAGCGGCATGCTGGGCCCGTGCACGTCGGCGTCCACCAGGCCCACGCTGAAGCCGCGCTTCGCCAGGCCGGCCGCCAGGTTCGCGGTGATGGTGCTCTTGCCCACCCCGCCCTTGCCGCTGGCCACGGCGATGATGTGCTTCACCTGCGGGAGCACCTTGCGCAAGGTGGTGCGCTCCCCGCTGATCGGGCTCACCTTCACCTCCACCTTCACCGCATCGCCCAAGGCCTGCTTCAGCTGGAAGGTCACCGCCTCCTCCATGCGCTTGCGGCTGTGCATGGCGGGATTGCTCACCTCCACGCTCACGTGCACGGTGTCCTCGTCCACCACCACTTCCCGCACGAGGTCGAGCGCCACGATATCCTTCTTGAGGTCGGGTTCGACCACGCGGCTGAGCGCGTGCTGGATGGCTTCTTCGGTGATGGGCATGAGGGGGCTCCGCCGGGCGGCGGCGCAAAGGTACATGACCGGGGTGCGCGGACCGGCCGCGCCTAGGGCCTCGGCTCCACCGGCAGGCCTTGCTCATCCTTCTTCATCAGCCAGAGCTGGGCGATGGACGGGTTCTCGAAGTAGGCGATGGTGTAGGTGGCGTTGCCGGGCGTGGCGCTCACCATGCGGTCCACGGCCATGGCGTTCAGCACGTCGCTGCTGCTCACGATGGCGATGCGCTCCAGGCCCACCCCGGCCAGCATCGGCATGAACGTCCCGGTCGACCACTGTTGCTCCTTGAACAGGATGGGGCCCATCTCCCGCCCGTCGGTCAGCCAATACTTGAGGCGGTCGCGCTCCACCAGGTCGAGGATGCGCATCAGGGCCTCGCGGTAGGCTTCACCGGAAAGGTCGCCCCGCCAGGTGGAGCGCAGGAGGCGGAGCTCCGGCAGCACCTCGATGGTCACCTGGGGACTTTCGTGCTCGATGCGGACGACCATGGGCGGGGGTGGTTGATTCACCCAAGGTACGACGCGGTGCCTGCGAAAGCGCTCAGAGGCGCAGCTCCACCGCCGGGTCCCAGAACCGCTTCGGGAAGTCCACCACCTGGTCCTTCTTCACCTTCACGCCTTCCTTCTCCAGCAACCGCTGCATCTCGTCCCCGGTGCCGAAGTGGTGCTTGCCGGTGAGCAGGCCGGCGCTGTTCACCACGCGATGCGCGGGCACCTTGGGCTTGGCGGCGGCCGAGTTGTTCATGCAGTAGCCCACGATGCGGGCCGAACGCGCAGCACCGAGGTACTTCGCGATGGCCCCGTAGCTGGTCACGCGGCCGCGGGGGATCCGCCGCACCACGTCCATCACATCGGCGAAGAAATCCCGCTCCTGGACGGCATCCTGCTGGATGGTGCGCTTGGCCATGCCACGAATGTAATCGCGCCGGAACGGCCCTTCCGCCCCGCTCAGAACGCGAACCGCACGTAATGGATCGTGCGCCCCGCCTCCAGCCACATCTGCTCGTAGTAGGTGCGGATGTTGAGCACCGCCTGCTCCTCGGGTGATACGCGGGGGACCAGCTCGGCATACACCTCCGCGCTCCGCTCCTGGATGGTGAGCCCGTGCGCGGCGATCTGCTCCAAGGTGTACTCATAGAGCAGCGGGCTGTCGGTCTTCAGGTGGATGACGCCGCCGGGCTTGAGGATCTCCTTGTAGCGCGCGAGGAAGAGCGGGCTGGTGAGGCGCTTGCGGGCCTTGCCGATCTGCGGGTCGGAGAAGGTGAGCCAGATCTCGTCCACTTCCTGCGGCCCGAAGCAGCGCAGGAGATGGTCCACGTGCGTGCGCAGGAAGCCCACGTTGTCCAGGCCGAGCTCCACGGCCGTCTTCGCACCCCGCCAGATGCGCGCACCCTTGATGTCCACGCCGAGGTAGTTCTTCTGCGGCGCCAGACGGGCCAGGCCGATGGTGTATTCGCCGCGGCCGCAGCCCAGTTCGAGCACCAGCGGGGCCTCGCGCTCGAAGAAGTCGGCGTTCCAGCGGCCGCGCAGGGGGAGCGTGTCCGCCATCAGCTCGGTGAACGTGGGCTGCACCACGTGCTCGAACGTGGCGTTCTCGGCGAAGCGGGAGATCTTGTTCTTGCCCATAGGGGACCGCAAAGGACGAAAAACAAGGCTTCCCCGCGATGCGGACAGGACGCCCACCTTTGCGCGGATGTTCCACGGCGCCCGCATCCTGGTGGCCCCGCTCGACTGGGGGTTGGGCCATGCCACCCGGTGCGTGCCCATCGTCCGTGCGCTGCTCGCGCTGGACGCGCGGCCCGTCATCGGCGCCGACAAAGGACCGCTGGCCTTGCTGCGCGATGAGTTCCCGGCGCTGGAAGCGGTGCGCATCCCCGGCGTGGAGGTCCGCTATGCGAAAGGCCGCTCCCAGGCCTGGGCCATGGCGAAGCAGTTCCCGGCCATGCTGCGCTCGATCCGCGAGGAGCACCTGCGCTTCGCCCGCCTGCGCCGCGACCTGCGGCTGGATGCCGTGATCAGCGACCAGCGCTTCGGCATCCGTGCCGACGACCTGCCCAGCGTGCTCATCACGCACCAGGTCTTCCCCTTCACCCCCGTGGCCCAGGGCATGATGCGCCGGATCAACCTGCGGCACGTGCGCCGCTTCGACCGCTGCTGGATCCCCGATGAGCCCCAGGCGCCCGGCCTGGCGGGCGCGCTCTCCCACGGGCCGCGCATGCCGTCGAACACCCGGTACATCGGCCCGATCAGCCGCTTCACCGAAGGCACGGGAGCGGCGGCCGCCCCTCCTTACCGCATCGTGGCGGTGATCAGCGGGCCCGAGCCGCAGCGCACCCTGCTGGAGCGGTCGCTGACCGCCCGCCTCCCCCGCATCGAGGGCCGCCATCTGCTCGTCCTGGGCAAGCCGGACGCGCCCGATGCCCAGCGCATCGGCGATCTCACGGTCGTGGGGCACCTGAACGCGCAGGCCCTGCACGCGGCGATGCAGCGGGCCGAGCTGATCATCAGCCGCACGGGCTACACCACGCTGATGGACCTCGCCTGCATCGGCCGCAGCGCCCTGCTGGTGCCCACGCCGGGGCAGGCGGAGCAGGAATACCTCGGGGAGCTGCACGCCCGCACCGGACGCTTCGTGGTGCAGGCACAGGAGGCCATCGACATCCCGGCCGCCCTGCGGTCGGGCGCGCATCGGGCCGCGACGGAAGGACGGCCATCACCGCCCGCGCAGGCCGACCTGCTGGCACCGGCCCTGCATGAGCTGGCGGCCTTGACCGCCGCACGGCCCTAGCTACATTTACTGGGCATGCGGCTTCGTTCCATCCTGCTGGCTTGCACGTCCTATGCGGTATGCTCTTGTGCCGCGCAGGACGATGCCGTGAAGCACTTACAGGACCTCCAGCAACAGTACGACCGGCTGGAAGCACAGCGGCACGCGCTGCTCGGCCCTTTGGAGGACGCGAAGCTGGCGGTGATGCGGAGCGACCTCGCCCACTGGGGCCTGCCGGCACTGGCGCCGGGCGATGGGCCGGTGGAACATCCGGGGCACATCCTGGTGTGGGACGACGCGCACCACCTGCCGAAATGGACGGCGCACATCGTGACGCCCGACATCCTGCAAGCCAACCTCGCGCGCATCGACACCTTCCTGCCTGACCCGCAGGTCCGCGGCAACACGGCCCTGTACGCGGCCTATTGGAACAGCGGCTACGACCGCGGCCACCAGGTGCCGAGCGCGGACATGCGCTGGAGCCAGCAAGCCCTGCAGGCCACCTATTACTACAGCAACATCGCCCCGCAGGCGCCGGACCTCAACCGCGGCGCCTGGGCCGAGCTGGAGGATTGGGTGCGGCGCTATGTGCACTATGCGAACGAGCGCGTCTTCGTGGTCACGGGACCGGTGCCGGGGCCGGGGATGCCGCTCCTGCACACCGCTGCGCAGGACGACGTGAGCGTGCCGCCCGCCTTCTTCAAGGCCATCGTGGACCTGGAGGGGCCGGAGCGGAAGGGCATCGCCTTCCTGATGAAGAACGGCTTGAACGACCACCCCGTGATCAGTTATGCGGTGCCCATCGACAGCGTGGAGCGGCTCACCGGGCTGGACCTCTTCCCCGCGCTCGACGACACGCTGGAAACGCGCATCGAAGCCCTGTGCATGCCCTCCGCATGGCACGGCCCGGGCGATCCGTTCATCGGCGAGGTGGCGCCGCTGAAGGCACCGCTGGCGGGCGGCCGCTTCAACACCGCACAGGCGAAATACCACGTGGGCCAGGAGGCCACCGTGTGCGGCACGGTGGTGGGCACACGCCGCACGCAGAAGGCCAATGCGCTCTACCTGAACTTCGACCGGATGCATCCGCACCAAGAGTTCTACGCCACGGTGTGGGACTACAACGGCCCCAACTTCCACTACGACCCGGAGACCTTCCTGCTGAACAAGCAGGTGTGCGTCACCGGCCGGATCACGCTGTTCGACGACATCCCGCGGATCAGCGTGAACAACGAGCACGAGATCACCTTCTGGGAGGACATCGTGAAGAAGCGGTAGCCGCGGTCAGCGGGCCTTGGGCAGGGTGAAGCCGAAGACGGTGCCCTCCCCCTCGGTGCTCTTCACCACGATGGTGCCGCCATGGGTCTCCACGATGTGCTTCACGATGGCGAGGCCGAGGCCCGACCCGCCCTCGTTGCGCGCGCGGCTCTTGCGCACGCGGTAGAACCGCTCGAACAGCCGGGGCAGGTGCTCCGGGGCGATGCCCATGCCGTTGTCGGCCACCTCCACCAGCACCTGGTCGCCCAGGTCGAACGAGCGCACGCTGCACCAGCCGCCCTCGTTGCCGTAGTTGATGGCGTTGGCGAAGAGGTTGCTGAAGACCTGCACCAGGCGGCTGTGGTCCGCGCGCACCCACACTTCGTCCTTCAGCTCGTTCCGCAGGGTGATGCGCCGCTCGGCCGCCTTCATCTCCAGCGCCTCGATCACCTCGTTCACCGGCGCGTTCAGGTCCATGCGCTTCAGCACCAGGGTGATCACCCCGCTCTCCAGCTGCGTGATCAGGTCGAGGTCCTCCACCATGCGGATCATGCGGTCCACGCCGCTGCTGGCCCGCTCCAGGAAGTCGCGGTTCACCTTGGGATCCTCCAGCCCGCCCTCGAGGAGCGTGAGGATGTAGCCCTGGATGCTGAAGATGGGGGTACGCAGTTCGTGCGCCAGGTTGCCGATGAACTCACGGCGGAACTGCTCGCGCTCACGCAGCTCGCGCAGCTCGGAGCGCTTCTCGCCGGCCCACGCGGCCACTTCGGCGTCCACCGTGCTGAGCACGTCACCGGAACGGGCGAGGCCGGGGTCGCGGGCGGTGCGGGTCTCGTGCACCGTGCGGTGGATGAGCTCCACGCGGTCCTGGATGAACCGTTTCACCACGAAGTAGGCGATGATGAAGGACGCGGTGAACGCCACCAGCATGGAGAGCGCCGCCACGCGCACAGGAAGGTCGCCATAGAGCCAGGCCACCAGGCCGAACACCCCGCCGCCCACCACCACGGCCACCAGGGCGGCGATCAACAGGGCGATGCGGAGCGGGGAACGGGGACCCATGAGCTTGCTCAAGCGGGAAGCAGGCGCGAAAGTAGCCCCGGTGATGCTTGCAAGCCCACGCCGGACGGGCCTTCCTGGGGAACACTGGATTAACGTTCCCGAAACATTGTGGAGATAATTTCGCGACCCTCGTTCCCGGCAGGATGCAGTTCGGTGTGGTCGAATTCCTGATGCTGGCCGGCTCTGTCGGCCTGTTCGTCTTCGGCATGAAGGTGATGAGCGAGGGCCTGCAGAAGGTGGCGGGCGGGCGCATGCGCCGGGTGCTGGACACGATGACCGGCGACCGCCTGCGCGGCCTGCTGACCGGCTTCACCACCACCGCCATCGTCCAGTACTCCTCGGTGACCTCCGTGATGGTGGTGAGCTTCGTCAACGCGGGGGTGCTCTCGCTGCGCAAGGCCATCCCCGTGCTGATGGGCGCCAACATCGGCACCACGGTGAAGCTGCTGCTCTTCACCGCCATCGGCTTCTCGGCGGTGAAGCTCTCGGCCATCGCGCTGCCCATCATGGGGTTGGCGCTGCCGCTGCTCTTCATGCGCACCCCGCGCTGGAGGGCCGTGAGCGAGCTGATGGTGGGCGCCGCGCTGCTCTTCCTCGCGCTGGAGTTCCTCAAGGACAACATCCCCCAGCCTTCCGCACAGGCCCTCCGCTTCCTGCGGGAGGTCTCCGACCTGGGCATCCTGTCGGACCTGCTGTTCGTGCTCTTCGGCGCGCTGCTCGCCATCGTCATCCAGTCGTCCAGCGTGGCGCTGGTGCTCACGGTGGTGCTGTGCGAGACGGGCACCATCGGCTACGAGATGGCGGCCGCCCTGGTGCTGGGCGAGAACATCGGCACCACGCTCACGGCCAACATCGCCGCGCTGGTGGGCAATGCCTGGGCGAAGCGGGCCGCGCGCGCGCACTTCGTCATCAAGCTGTTCGGCGCCATCTGGGCGCTGGTGCTGTTCAAGCCCTACCTCGCCGGGCTGGCCCTGCTCACCGAGCGCATCCACCACCTCGACCCCTTCACCCAGACCGCCGCGCTGAAGTGGGCGCTCACCTATCTGCACATCTCCTTCAACATCCTCAACGCGATCATCCTGCTGCAGCTGGTGCCGTGGATCGAGAAGGTGGTGACGCGGATGGTGCCGGTGCGCAGCGCGCCGGACGAGGAGTACCGCCTGGAGTACATCGAGGACCCGGTGATGGCCCTCACCCCGGAGCTCTCGCTGCTGGAGGCGAAGAAGGAGATCGTGAAGTTCGGCCGCCTCTGCCACCGCATGCTGGGCATGGTGCGCGACCTGCTGATGGAGACCGACGCCACCGAGCGGGCCCTGCTGCTGGAGCGCATCGCGAAGTACGAGGACATCACCGACCGCATCGAGGTGGAGGTGAGCCGCTTCCTGACGAAGACGAGCACCGAGGCCCGCGACGAAGCGGTGAGCGAGCGCATCCGCGGCATGCTGGGCATCATCGGCGACCTGGAGCGCGTGGGCGACATCCTCTTCCAGATGAGCAAGAGCCTGGAGCGCAAGAACGACGAGCGGCTCTGGTTCTCGCCTGAGCAGCGCCAGAACCTGCTGGACACGATGGCTCTTGTGGAGAAGGCCTTCACCGTGATGCTGCGCAACCTCGAGGCCGAAGGCGATGCCGTCTCGCTGGACGAAGCGATCGACATGGAGCAGCGCATCAACCAGCAGCGCGACCGCCTGCGCCGCTCGCACCTGGTCAGCGTGGAGAGCGGCGACCACAACATCAAGAGCGGGATGGTCTATGCCGACCTCTTCAGCAGCTGCGAGAAGCTGGGCGACCACCTGATCAACGTCAGCGAGGCCCTGGTGGGGATCGTCTAGGCGCCGGGCCCTACGGCACGATGATGTCGTTCGAGTACACCTCGTTGCTCATGTGCAACGCGCGGTCCGCGAGGCGCACCTTGAAGCGGACGGTGTCCCCCGGCACCTGGGGAAGCACCGCGGCGTAGATCGCCACCGCGATGTCGCCCTCCAGCGCCTTGTTCTGGCCGGTGGGCGTGATGCGCGGCACGCGGTAATAGAGCGGCAGCGGGAACTCCTGCAGCATCCATACGCCGTTGACGCGGCGGTAGTAGTCCACGAAGAAGTTGTGGTAGTAGGTGCTGCCGGGTTCGTAGGGCGAAAGGGTATCGCCCTGGTCCAGGCCGATGTCGCCGTCACCGTCGGTGAAGGAGATGGTGAGCGAGGCGGAGTCGGCGAAGGTCCCATAGGACTTGAAGCCGATCTTCGGCTCCACGGGGAACTCCTCGGTCTTCAGGCAACTGGAAAGCAGCAGGACCGCGGCCACGACGGCCCCTGGTACTTTTAGCCCCGCTGAACGCACGTTCCGCATCGTTCCCAAAGGTACATGGCCCCGGCCCCTTCCCCCGCTTCCGTCGATCCCGGCCTCCTGGAACGGCCGTTCGAGATCCAAGGCCCGGAGGACTTCAACGCCCTGGCGCTCGATCTATTTCGCCTGCACGCGGCCCGGAACCCCGTGTACCGTGGATTCCTGGAGGCCCTGCGCATCGACCCGGCCGCGGTGACGGCGGTGGAGGCCATCCCCTTCCTGCCCATCGGCCTGTTCCGCAGCCAGCGCGTCCTGCTCCAGGGCCTGGAGCCGAAGCGCTCCTTCACCAGCAGCGGCACCACCGGGGCCATCACCAGCACGCACCACGTGCCCTGGCCCGACCTGTATGAGCGGTCGTTCCTCACTTCGTTCGCCCAGCGCTACGGCGACCCCACGGACCTCCGCGTACTGGCCCTGCTGCCGGCCTACCTGGAGCGTCCCGGCAGCTCGCTCGTCCACATGGCGCGGACGCTGATCGACATCAGCCGCGACCCGCTGAGCGGCACCTACCTCTACGACCGTGCGCGCCTGGCGGAGGTACTGCGCCAGGGCGAGGCGGAAGGCCGCCGCACCCTCCTGCTCGGCGTCACCTTCGCCCTGCTCGACCTGGCCGACGAGCACCCGATGCCCCTGCGGCACACGGTGGTGATGGAGACCGGGGGCATGAAGGGCCGGCGCCCCGAGATGGTGCGGGCCGAGCTGCACGACACCCTCAAGCGGGCGTTCGCCCTGGAGCACGTGCACAGCGAGTACGGCATGACCGAACTGCTTTCCCAGGCCTGGTCCGATGGCGAAGGGATCTACCGCTGCCCGCCGTGGATGCGGGTGCTGGCGCGCGACCCGAACGACCCGCTCACCCGCGTCACCGATGGTCGCACCGGCGGGCTGGACGTGATCGACCTCTGCAACGTGGGCAGCTGCCCGTTCATCAGCACGCAGGACCTCGGCAAGGTGTACGACGACGGCAGCTTCGAGGTGCTGGGCCGGTTCGACCACAGCGATCTGCGCGGGTGCAGCCTGCTGGTGGAGTAAGACGACAGGCGTAAGGGGACAGGGGCCTGGAAGAGGCCAAGGACCTTCTCCTATTCCTCAGACCGCCTTCACCAGGAAATAGGTCTTCTTGCCGCGCTGCAGCAGGATGAACCGCCCGCTGATCAGGTCCGCGGTGCCCACCGTGCGGGTGTCATCGGCCTTCGCCTTGTTCACGCTGATGCTGCCTTCCTTCAGTGCGCGCTTCGCTTCGCCCTTGCTGGGCAGGAAGCCGGTGTGCTCGGTGAGCAGATCGACGATGGACACTCCGCCTTCCAAGGCCGTGCGCGGCATGTCCGCCTGGGGCACGCCTTCGAACACGTCGAGCCATTGCTGCTCGGTGAGCGTGGACAGCCCCTCCGCGGCGTTCCCGAACAGGATGTTGCTCGCCGCGACCGCACCCTGCAGCTCAACCTCGCCGTGTACCAGCCGGGTGATGAACGCCGCCAGCTCCTTCTGCAACAGCCGCTCGTGCGGGGCCTTGGCGTGGCGCGCCAGCAGGTCCTCGGCATGGGCCTGTTCCCACGTGGTGAAGATCAGCACGGCCTTCGCGGCATCGGCGTCGCTGTTGTTCAGCCAGAACTGGTAGAACTTGTAGGGCGAGGTGCGCTGGGCGTCCAGCCATACGTTGCCCCCCTCGCTCTTGCCGAACTTGGTGCCGTCGGCCTTGGTGAGCAGCTGGGTGGTGAGCGCGTAGGCCTCGCCCCCACCCATGCGCCGGATCAGCTCGGTGCCCGTGGTGATGTTTCCCCACTGGTCGCTGCCGCCCATCTGCACGGTGCAACCCAGGTGCTTGTTCAGCCAGTGGTAATCATAGCCCTGCACCAGTTGGTAGCTGAACTCGGTGAAGGACAGGCCGCTCTCCAGCCGGCTCTTCACGCTGTCCTTCGCCATCATGTAGTTCACGGTGATGTGCTTGCCCACCTCGCGGATGAAGCGCAGGAAGCCCATGTCCTTGAACCAGTCGTAGTTGTTCACCAGGCGGGCCGGGTTCACCGAGCCGCTGAAATCGAGGAACCGTTCCAGTTGCTCGCGGATGCGGTCCTGGTTGTGGCGCAGCGCGTCCTCATCCAGCAGGTTGCGCTCGGTCCGTTTGCCGCTGGGGTCGCCCACCATGCCGGTGGCGCCGCCCACGAGCGCGACGGGCCGGTGGCCGCACCGCTGGAAATGCGTCAGCGTCATCACCTGCACCAGGTGCCCCACGTGCAGCGAATCGGCGGTGGGGTCGAAGCCGATGTAGCCGCTGGCCGGGCCCTTCAGCAGGAATTCCTCGGTGCCGGGCATGCTGTCGTTCAGCATCCCGCGCCAGCGCAGCTCATCGACGAAGTTCTTCACGGCCATGGTCCTCCCGCCCCTGGCGGGGTCGCGAAGATAGACCGGGCCATCGGCCGTGGAAGGCGGGGGATATCTTGCGCCGCGCCGCGATGCGGCACTGCCATGGACCTGGTGACCGGAGGAACGGGGATCGTCGGCGCCCACGTGCTGGACGCCTTGCTGGCGCAAGGGCGTTCCGTGCGCGCCCTGGTGCGGCCCGGAAGCGACCGCTCCATCGTGCGCCGCATCCTCGCGCATTACCACCCCGATGGGGCGGAGCGCTTCGCCCGGATCCAGTGGTGGGAAGGCGACCTGTTCGACGGGGACGCCCTGGAAGCCGCCATGCAGGGGGTGGAGCACGTGTACCATTGCGCCGCCTTCGTGTCGTTCGACCCGCGCGACCGGGCGGAACTGTTCCGGACGAACATCGAAGGCACGGCCGGTGTGGTGAACGCCGCCCTGCAAGCGGGGGTGCGACGCCTGTGCCACGTAAGCTCCACGGCGACCATCGGCCGTGCGCGCACCGGCGCCAGCACCGAACAGGACCTCTTCGTCCAGGACAAGCATTCGTCGCCGTACGCGATCAGCAAGTTCGATGCGGAGCTGGAGGTGTACCGCGGCATCGCCGAGGGCCTGGACGCCGTGCTGGTGAACCCCTGCGTGGTGCTCGGGCCGGGCGTGCGGGGCCGCAGCAGCATGACGATGATCGAGCGACTGGTGCGTGGATCCCGCTTCTACCCCGCCGGAACGAACGCCGTGGTCGACGCACGCGACGTGGCCACGGCGATGACGCGCCTGGTCCGCGAGGGCGCGACGGGCGAACGCTACCTGCTCATCGGCGAGGGGGTCTCCTATCAGCGCCTTTTCGCGCTCATCGCCACCAGCGCCGGAAAGCCGGCCCCCGCCCGGCGGCTGCCGGTCTGGACGCTGGAGGTCGCCTGGCGGGCCGAGGCCCTGCGCACCCTGTTCGGCGGACGGCCGATGATCACGCGCCATACCGCGCGGACGGCTTCGCGCCAGCGGCTGTACGACGGATCGAAGGCCGCGGCCCTGCTGGGGATGTCCTTCCGGGGGGCGGAAGAGGCCGTGCGGAACACGGTGGCCTTCCTGGCCGGTCAGTGAGCCACGCTGTCGGCGCGGTGCTGGAGGTCGTTCAGCACGGCCTCGTAGATCTTCTTGAGCTCTTCGGGGCGCTGCACGTAATGGTCGTAGGTCGCCTTGAACGCCTGCTCCGTCACGCCCTGTTCTTTGAACATGTCCGCGTAGTAGCGGGCCGTGGGGCTGTCCACCCGCTTGTCCACCACCATCTCGTGGTTCAGCCGCGCCTCGATCAGCAGGGACTCCGCCAGCACGCGCTCGAACGTCTCCGGCGGCAGGAGGTCCGGGGGCGGAGCGGGCTTCCGCGTGCAGGCCGCCAGGAGCAGCACCGAAGCGAGGACGTACGCTCTCATCGGTCGAAGAGCACGCGCATGCCGCGCACGGAGCGGTCCACCCGTCCGTCCGCGTAGGCGGTCTGTCCGTTCACCCAGGTGCGCAGCACGCGCGCCCGGAACCGCTGCCCGCTGAGCGGCGACCAGCCGCATTTGTAGAGGATGTTGCCGGCGTCCACCGTCCAGGGGCGGTCCAGGTCCACGAGCACGAGGTCGGCATGGCACCCTTCCCGGACGAAGCCGCGGCGCTGGACCTCGAAGAGGCGGGCCGGTGCATGGCACATCTTCTCCACCACCTGCTCCAGCGTGAACTCGCCCTGGTGCACGAGCTCGAGCATGGCCACCAGGGCGTGCTGGACCAGGGGCGCCCCGCTCGGGCATTTCGTGTAGGGAAGCGCCTTCTCCTCCAGCGTATGCGGCGCGTGGTCGGTGGCCACCACGTCGATGCGGCCTTCGCGCACGGCGCGGCGTATGGCGTCGCGGTCCTCCGCGGTCTTCACGGCGGGGTTCCACTTGATCAGCGTGCCCCGGGTGGCGTGGTCAGCGGCGGTGAACCAGAGGTGGTGCACGCAGGCTTCCGCCGTGATGCGCTTGCCGGCGAGGGGCCCGGGCTCGAACAGTTCCGTCTCGCGCGCGGTGCTGATGTGGAGCACGTGCAGGCGGGTGCCGTGCTCGCGCGCCAGGGCAACCGCATTGCTGGAGGAGCGGTAGCAGGCCTCCGCGCTGCGGATCACCGGGTGCTCCTCGATGGGGATCGCGTCCCCGTAGCGGGCGATGGCCTCGGCCAGGTTGTGGCGGATGGTGGGCTCGTGCTCGGCATGCACCGCCAGGATCAGGTGGGCGCGGCGGAACAAGCGGTCCAGCACGGCCTGGTCGTCCACCAGCATGTCGCCGGTGCTGCTGCCCAGGAAGGCCTTCAGGCCGCAGACCGTGCGGGGGTCGGTGCGCAACACCTCGTCGATGTTGGTGTTGCTGGCGCCCATATAGAACGAGTAGTTCGCCACGCTGGAAGCCGCGCCCAAGGCGTACTTCTCGGCGAGCAGGGCCTGGGTGAGCGTCTGCGGCTGCGTGTTGGGCATCTCCATGAAGGTGGTGATGCCCCCCGCCACCGCGGCGGCCGATCCATGTGCGATGTCGTCCTTGTGCGTAAGGCCGGGCTCGCGGAAATGCACCTGGTCGTCGATGGCGCCGGGCAGCAGGTGCAGGCCTTCGCCGGCCACCTCCGTCGCTCCCTGCACGCCCGTGATCCCCTCCGGGGCCACCCGCTCGATCACGCCGCCGCGCACCAGCACGTCGGCCTGCACGGTACGGCCTTCGTTCACCACCTGCGCGCCACGGACGATCCAGCCGTTCATGCGTTCCGGGGTACAGGGACGGGCCGGCGGATGGAGAACCGCATCTTGAGCACGCCGAGGAAGGCTTCCTGGAAGATGTTCGCGCTCATCTTGCTCTTGCCCTTCACCCGGTCGATGAAGGTGATGGGCACCTCACGGATGGTGAGGCCCGCGAGCTTCACGCGGTACTTCATCTCGATCTGGAACGCATAGCCGATGAAGCGGATCTCGTCCAGCGGCAGGGCCCGCAGCGTGCTGTCGCGATAGCACACGAAGCCCGCGGTGGTATCGCGCACGTTCAGCCAGAGCACCAGCCGCACGTAGAGCGAGGCGCAATAGCTCATCACGATGCGGTGCCACGCCCAGTCGCGCACATGGCCGCCGGTGACGTAGCGCGAGCCCACGCTCATGTCAGCCCCCTCCGCACAGGCGTTGTAGAGCCGCACCAGGTCGTCGGGGTCGTGGCTGAAGTCGGCGTCCATCTCGAAGATGAAGGCATAGCCGTGCGCCAGGGCCCACTTGAACCCCGCGATGTACGCAGTGCCCAGGCCCAGCTTGCCCGCCCGCTCGATCAGGTGCAGGCGGCCGGGATGGATGCCCTGCAGCTCGCGGACGATGCCGGCGGTGCCGTCGGGGGAGCCATCGTCCACCACCAGCACATCGAAGGCCGGGTCCAGCCCGAACACGTGCGCCAGGATGTCGCGGATGTTCTCCTTCTCGTTGTACGTGGGGATGATGACGAGACGCTCGGGCACGCGGTCGGTCGGGATGAGATCGCCCCCGGATGGGACCCGGAGGCGCAAGCGGTGCGCGAAGATAGCCCGTGGCGGGCGCGTACCCGGCGGAACGGCCTCCCTGGCCGATGGTCACCGGACCAGCGAGACGTGCCCGATGTCCTCGAAGCGCTCACCGGTCACCGCGTCCATGGCCATCAGTTTCCACACGTACACCCCCTCGGGCACCTCCATGCCGTTGCGGGAACGACCGTCCCAATGCGCGTTCGGGTCCTGCGTGTCATAGAGCGGCTGCCCCCACCGGTCGAAGATGTAGAAGTGGTACTCCTCCGCGTTCAGGGCGCGGGTGTTGGGCGCGAACCCGTCGTTGATGCCGTCCCCGTCGGGGGTGAAGGCGTTCGGCGTGAAGACGCTCGATCCGGCCGGCACGAAGAGGTCCTGGCACAGGGTGTCCGCGCAGGTCGGTGCCGCATAGGCGATCAGGCAGACGGGGTAGGTCGCCTCCACGTCGTAGGGGAAGGTGAACTGCGGGTCCTCAGCGGTGGACGTGCCCACATCGCCGAACCGCCAGAGGTAGCTGAGCGCCCCCGTGCTCTGGTTGTCGAAGGCGGCGATGGGGTCCTGCGTGTGGATGCCGGTGGCGACGATGCCGAACGCGGCCGTCGGCGGCGGGTAGACGTTCACCTGCTGGCCCAGCGTGACCACGGTGGCGCAGCCGTTGCCCGGGTCAGCGGTGAAGGTGACCGCATAGGTCCCCGGCTCGGTGTAGAGCATGGTCACCGGGCCGCAGTCCACGGACGTGCTGTCGTTGCCGAAGTCCCAGTGGCAGGCGCCGGCACCGGCATAGCCGCTGGCGAAGGTCACTTCCACCGGCGCGCAGCCCGTGGTCATCGTGAACGTGGGCTCCACCACCGGCACGGTGATGATGTCCACCTGCACCACGGCGATGGCCTGTGAGCAGGGTGCCGGCGGCGTCACGGTATAGACGTAGGCACCCGATGCCGCCGTGGCCGGGTCGAGGGTCGGGGTCGATGGCGTGCCGTCCGGCGCTGTCCATGCGCCGCCGGGGTCGGGCGTGCCTGTCAGCAGGGATAGGAGGGCGAAGGGTGCAGCGTTCGAGCACAGCGAAACGGCTCCATCACCACCGGTGTCGGCCGGCTGGGCGACACCCACGGTCACCGTGGCCTGGTCCGCCGCGCAAGGCACGATGCCCACCACCTGGTAGGTGTAAATGCCAGGAGCCGTGGTCGCTGGATCGAAGAGCCCATCGAAGGGTGCACCCTCGGGGGCCGTCCACGTGCCGCCCGCATCCGGGGTGCCCCCCAGCAAGGTGCTCAGGCCCACGGGAGCATTATCGGCGCAGAGCGCGGCCGTCGTGCTCGTCCCGGCGTCCGGGGCCGTGTTCACCTCCACGGTGATGCCCGCACTGGTCGTGGGGCAGGGTGCGGCGGCAGCCACGGTGTAGGTGTAGACACCGGGCTCATCCGTCGCCGGATCATAGGTGCCGTCGAAGGGGGCCTGGTGCGGGTCGGTCCAGGTGCCGCCCGGATCGGGGGAACCATTGAGCGCTTCGAACAGGTCCACCACCGTACCGGTGCTGCACAGGGTGCTGATGCCGATGGTGCCCGCGCTGACCGCCTCGCTCACGGTGATGTTCACGTCGGCCGTTGCCGCCGGGCAGGCCGCGTTGCCGGGGATGGTGTAGGTGTAGGTGCCGGCCACCGAGGTCGCTGGGTCGAACGTCGCACCGGCGGACAGGCCGTCCGGACCGGTCCACGTGCCGCCCTCTCCGGGAGCACCGAGCAGCTGGTCGATCAGGTCCACGGTGGCATCGGAACTGCAGAACGCCACGCTGTTGTCCTGGCCGGCGTTCGGGCCCGATAGCACGGCCACCGTCACGCTCGACAATGCATCCGGGCAGCTATTGCCGGACAAGAGGTAGCTGTATACCCCCGGCGCCGAGGTCGCCGGGTCGAAGGTCCCGGAAGAAGCCGCACCACCCGGACCGGTCCAGCCACCACCGGCATCGGGCGTTCCGCCCAGGTGGTCCACCAGGGCGAAGGGCGCATCACCGGTGCACACGGAGATGGTCCCATTGGTGCCCGCATCGTGGGCTGGATCGATCGACACGGCCACGATCGCGCTGGCGGTCACGCAAGGAGCCGCCGCCGCAATGGTGTAGGTGTAGGTACCGGCCGCATCCGTGGCAGGGTCCAGCGTGCTGCCATGGGCCGCACCACCGGGTGCCGTCCACGTGCCGCCCGCATCCGGGGTACCGCCCAACTGGCCGAAGAGGTCGACCACGATCCCGGCCGAACACAGGGTGATCGCACCGTCGACCCCCGCGTTCGGCGTGTTGGTCTCCTGCACCACCACCACCGATTGCGCCGCGCCGCAGGGCGCCATGCCAGCTACCGTGTAGGTGTATGTGCCGGGACCATCCACCGATGGATCGTACAGGTTGCTGTGCGCCGCACCACCCGGGGCCGTCCACGTACCACCTGCATCAGCGCCCGTCAGTTCATTGAACAGGTCGATCGCCGCACCTTGATCGCACACCGTCGTCGCACCATCTGCACCCGCGTCCGGTGCCGCGTTGATCGCTACCGTCACCTGCGATTGATCGCCCGCGCAAGGCGCCACCGCTGCGATGGTGTACACATAGACCCCGGCCGCATCCACCAATGGATCCAAAAGATTGCTGTGCGCCGCACCACCTGGGGCCGTCCACGTGCCGCCGACATCGGCGCCCACCAAGGCGTTGAACAAGTCGGTCGCTCCGCTCGTGGAACACAGCGTGACCGTGCCATCGCCGCCCGCGTTCGGCGTACCCGTCTCCTGCACCACCACCATCGATTGCGCCGCACCGCAGGGCGCAATACCCGCTATCGTGTACGTGTAAGTGCCGGGACCATCCACCAATGGATCGTACAGGTTGCTGTGCG
>JAFDZF010000197.1 GCA_018267055.1 Bacteroidota bacterium | reverse complement strand
GCGCTCTACATCGTGCTGCAGTCCGCCTGGTGGATGTGGCTGCTCCTGAGCAAGGACCGGGACGTGTACGCCCTGCAGCAGCAGCTGATCGCCGAGGGCGTGACGCCCCACCTCCCGGTGCGCACTCCGCAGCATACCCTGTGGATGATCGCGGGCGAGGGCGTCGTGTTCCTCGTGCTGCTGCTGCTCGCATTGTGGCTCACCTACCGCACGCTGCGGCACGAGCTGGCCCTGGCCCGCCAGCAGCGTGATTTCCTGCTGGCATCGAGCCATGAGCTCCGCACGCCCATCGCCGGCCTGAAGCTGCACCTCCAGACCCTCCAGCGGCCCGACCTAGACGCCGGGCGGCGCGAGGCCCTCGCCACCAATGCGCGCCACGAGGTGGAACGGCTGCGCGTGCTCACGGAGAAGATCCTCCTGGCCACCCGGCTCGATGAGGCGCGCATGCCCCTCGACCGTGCGGCGGTGGACGTGGCGGCCGAGGCCGCGGGCATCGCCGCCCTCGCGCGCGCCTCGTACGCGCACGGCCATGCCCTCGTGCTCCACGCGCCGCCCACGCTGCTGCTCGATACGGACGCCGAAGCCTTCCGGTCGGTGCTGGAGAACCTGGTGGAGAACGCCTGCAAGTACGCGCCCGCGGGCACCACCGTCACCATCGACCTCGCCGACAGCGCGGAAGGCGTCCGCCTGAGCGTGACCGATGAAGGGCCCGGCGTGCCGCCCGCCGACCGGGCGCGCATCTTCGAGAAGTTCTACCGCGCCGGCAACGAGGAGACCCGCGGTACCAAAGGCACGGGCCTGGGGCTCTTCATCGTGGCGCGCCTGATGCGCGCGCTCGGCGGACGCGTGGACCACCGGCCCGCCGCACCCCACGGGTCTATCTTCGTGGCCACATTCCCGCAACGTCCATGACCCTTCGCAAGGCCGTGCTCCTCATCCTGGACGGGTGGGGCATCGGCGCAGGCGACCGCTCCGACGCCATCGCCCAGGCCCGAACGCCCTTCATCTCCCACCTCCTGCAGGAAGCCCCCCACGCACGCCTCCTCACCGACGGCGAGCACGTGGGGCTGCCGAAAGGCCAGATGGGCAACAGCGAGGTGGGGCACCTGAACATCGGGGCGGGGCGCGTGGTGTACCAGGACCTGGTGCGCATCGACCGCGCCGTGGCCGACGGCTCGCTGGAGCGCGAACCGGTGTTGCAGGATGCCTTCGCCGAGGCGGCGAAGCCCGGCAAGCGCCTGCACCTGATGGGCCTGATCGGCAATGGCGGCGTGCACGCGATGCAGGCGCACCTGGTGGCGCTCTGCGCCATGGCCGGACGCGCCGGCCTGGGCGACGTGGCCGTCCACGCCTTCACCGACGGACGCGACACCGACCCGCACAGCGCGCTCGGCTACATGCGCGACCTGGAGGCCGCGATCCAGGGCACACCGGCACGGGTGGTGAGCGTGTGCGGGCGCTACTTCGCGATGGACCGCGACAAGCGCTGGGAGCGCGTGAAGAAGGCCTACGACCTGCTGGTGCACGGCACCGGCGGCACGGCCCGTACGGCGACGGAGGCCATCGAGGCGAGCTATGCGAAGGGCATCACCGACGAGTTCATCGAGCCCTGCACGATCGTCGGCGGCACGGGCGGGCCCGTGACGATCCGTCCCGGCGACGTGGTGATCTGCTTCAACTTCCGCACCGACCGCTGCCGCGAGATCACCCAGGCGCTCACGCAGCAGGCCTACCCCGAGCAGGGCATGCAGCCGCTCCCGCTGCACTACGTGACGATGACGCTCTACGACCACACCTACCGCGGCGTGCAGGTGCTCTTCCGCAAGGACGACCTGCCGATGACGCTGGGCGAAGTGGTGGCGAAGGCCGGCCGGACGCAGGTGCGCATCGCGGAGACGGAGAAGTACCCGCACGTCACCTTCTTCTTCAATGGCGGCCGCGAAGAGCCGTTCCCAGGCGAGCGGCGCATCCTCATCCCCTCGCCGAAGGTGGCCACCTACGACCTGCAGCCGGAGATGAGCGCCGAGGGCATCACCCAGGCTATCATGGCGGAGCTGGCGAAAGGCGAGGTGGACCTGGTGGTGCTCAACTTCGCGAACCCCGACATGGTGGGCCATACGGGGGTGTTCCCCGCCATCGTGAAGGCGGTGGAGACCACGGACGACTGCGCGCGGCGCGTGGTGGAGGCGGCCCGCGCGAAAGGCTATTCCTGCCTGATCATCGCCGATCACGGCAACGCCGACAAGGCCCTGAACCCCGACGGCTCGCCCAACACCGCGCACACCACCAACCCCGTGCCCATGCTCCTGGTGGACGACCGGCCGCTCCGCCTGCGCGACGGCATCCTCGCGGACGTGGCCCCCACCCTGCTGGACCTGATGGGCATGGAAAAGCCCGCCGAGATGACGGGCTCTTCGCTGTTGGTGCGGTAGCGGTCAGTGCCGGCCGCCGATGATGCTGAGGCTGCCGGTGAGCGGCTTCTCCTCGCTGTCCACGATGATCTCGTAGAAGTAGGTGCCATCGGGCAGCGAAGCCGGTGGCGTCCACGTATTGCGGTAGTCGGTGGCCTCGAACACGGCCTTGCCCCAGCGGTTGAACACGCGCACGGTGTTGCGTGAGGCCTGGATGCCCTGGATGATCCAGCGGTCGTTCTCGCCATCGCCGTTCGGGGTGATGACGTTCGGCACCAGCAGGTCGCAGAGCACGTCCACGAAGATGCTGGCCGTGCTGGAACGTCCGCAATCGTCGGTCACCGTCACCACGTAGATGTTGTCGTAGTAGCCCGTGGCCCAGGCGGTGGGACCGGTGTGGCCGGTGTTCCAGAGGTAATCGAGCGAACCCACGCCGCCGACGGCCTGCACGCTGATGGGCAGGCTGTCCGCACCGCAGGGCTCCACGATATTCTGGGTGGTGAGCTCGATCGCCGGGGCATCACTGATGGTGCCGTCCACGCTGGCGCTGCCGCTCTGCCCGCAGGCATTGCCCATGTAGCTCGCCGTGATGACGAAGGCTTCGGTGCCCTCCCCTTGCCCATCCTCCACGGGCAGCACGGGCAGGGTGATGCTGTTCTGCCCGTCGAGCAGCAGCACCGAGGCCGGCAGGCCGAAGTCCGCGGCCTGCGCTTGGCCGGAATAGCTGAAGACGATCTCCAGGTCGCCGCCCATCCCCGCGGGCCGGGTCACCACGAGGCCCGTGGTGGGACAGCCCTCCACCAGGTCGTCCGGACCGACGAGCGATGCGGTAAGAGCCGGCGGCGGCTGGATGCCGACGGCGAAGAAGGCCGTGGTGGCGATGCCGCAGGCATCGGTGACCTGCACGGTGACATCGGTGTTCTGGGTCGGCGTGTACCAGACGGTGGGGGTCGTCTGCCCGGTGGACCATGCGTACTCGAAGAGCCCATAGCCTCCCACGATGTTCGGCTCCAGCAGCACCGAATCGCCACAGACCACCATCTCGGCGGAGCCTATCGCGATGACCGGATGGACCGCCTTGATGTAGAACTCGAAGTCCTCCGAGAAGATCTCGTCCGTGCAGGGCGATTCCACGAACACGGTGATGACCACGGTCTCCGTGCCATCAGGATCCACGGGCACGTTCAGGGAGAAGGGGATGGAGGTGACGCCCGGCTCGAAGATGATCTGCGTGGGCAGTGCCGGCGTATAGTCCAC
This sequence comes from Bacteroidota bacterium, assembly GCA_018267055.1. GTDB lineage: Bacteria > Bacteroidota > Bacteroidia > Flavobacteriales_F > PHOS-HE28 > PHOS-HE28. The sequence continues at coordinate 18,736 of JAFDZF010000197.1, read as the reverse complement.
GCCGGCCGTGGCCGTACCGCCGATGGCGATCTGCACCGTGTCCGCCGACGAGGGGTCGCTCAGGCGCACGAAGGCGAGCTGCACCGGGAAGCAGCTCTCGAAGATGGTGTCGGCCACGATGCCCGGTCCCGGTACCAGGCCCGGCACGAAGGGGATGCTGGCGAAGGAGCCGGCCTGCAGGAAGACGCCGGAATCATACCCCGTATCGCCCCCGCTCGGACCGCCCGCATCGCCCACCGCCAGCTTGATGTGGTAGGTCTGCCCGCACTGCACGGCCGCACGCGCCTCGAGCACGCGGGTGAAGCCATCGTACTGGATGTAGTGCGGATCGGTGTCCCAGGGCGAGGTGTAGCCGTCGCCGTTGGCGATGTAGTACGCGGGGTTCACCGCCCCGCAACCCGGGCTGTTGGGATCGTTCCCATAGCCGTTGTTCACGTTGTTGATCGTCACCGGCATGGTGGTGGTGGGCACCAGCGCGATGTTGATGGCATTGTTGGTGTACGGGCCGCTGATCCCGGGGCCACTGAGGAAGAAGCCGAACGCATCGTTGTAGGAGCACACGAACTCGGGGTACTCGTCGGAGGCGAACACATAGCTGAACTTCAGCGAATCCCCGCTGGGGATGAAGTCGAACTCCAGCACGGCCGCATCGGTGATCGGCCCGTCGGAGAGCAGCTCCAGGTCGGGATCGGAGTGGTCCATGTTGCCGCCGCCGATGGTGATGTTGCCGCTGTTGTTGGGGCCCACGGCCTCCTCCACGCCGCCGGAGGCGAACAAGAGGCCTTGGTCGATGCCCACGTTGCAGTTCACGCCGTTGAAGGAACCGATCTGTTCATTGAGCACGGTGGCCGATCCGCCGTTGAACGTGATGTTGCTCACGGAGACGCCTCCGCCCAGCAGCACGTCGTTCACCAGTTGCTCCGGGGTCATGCTGGAGTTCACCACCAGCTGCGCCCGCACATCGCCGGACAGGGCCGCGGCCGTGATGGCGGCCGCCAGGAGTCGTTTCCTCATCGTGTTCATGGTTCTGTTCGCTTCACTTGCTCTGGGCGCCGCGGAGGAGGGTCACGTGGCCGTACACCTCATTGGCCTCGAAGTAGTGCCCCTTCGCCCGGTACTTGTACACGTACACCCCCGTGGTGGCCTCTTCCGCCCCGTTCACTTTCCCGTCCCACCGCTTCTCCAGCTCCTCCGTCTCGAACACCAAGTGGCCCCACCGGTCGAAGATGCTCATCCGGAACTCCTCGATCCCATGGCCCACCGGGCCGAACGTCTCGTTGATCCCGTCACCGTCCGGCGTGAAGGCCGTGGGCAGGAAGATGTTCCCCGGGGGCTTCACCAACACGCTGTCGCTCGCCTCGCATCCCGCATCGCTCACGATGTGCAGGGTCACCCAGTGGTCCGCCAGGTCCAGGTAGCTGTGCGTCACCGCCGTCGATCTCGCCCGCGTCCCGTCGCCCAGGTCCCAGATCAGCACCGGCACCAGGTACGGGTACGTCGCCGCCTGGAACAGCCAGTCGTCCTCACCCTGGTTCGCCAGCAGGATCCGCGCCTGCGGATGCTCCACGATCACTTCCACCGAATCCCCCAGCACCCATCCGCAGCGGTCCAGCACGTCCACGTTGTACACGGCGTCCGCCTCCGGGGTCAGCACCAGGTGCGGGTCGTTTGAACCCTGGCCGCGCCAGTCCAGCGTGTACTGCTCGGAGCCCCCACGCACCTGTGCCCACAGGTCGATCGACGCGCCGATGCAGATCGTCGTGTCCGCCGTCACCGTCAGCTCGAAGGGCGCATACACCGGCAGGTAGGTCCACACCAGCGTGTCCGATACATAGCTGCACTGGTCCGAAACCGTCAGCAGGTAGCTCACATCCGCCGTCACGGGCACTTGCAGCGTGTCCCCCGTGCTCAGCACGGCACCGGCGGCATCCTGCCACACATAGCTGTACACCCCGTTCCCGCCGGTCACCTCCTCCGCCCGCAGCACCGTCGTATCCCCCGGGCACACCACGGTGATGTCCGGCGCGGTGATCACGATCGATGGCAGCGGGATGGTGCTCACCCGCACCGTGTCCGTCGCCGTATGGCCGCAGCCCTCCTCCACCAGCACGATATAGTCCGTCGGAGGCCCCGCCGGCACCGTGATCATCGCCGTGCCTCCCACCACCGACCCGTTCGCCGTCCACGTATACACGTACGTCCCGTTCCCGCCCAGCGTCTGCGTCACGCCGATCTCCTCCGTCCCCAGGCAGGGGATCGCCACGTCATCGCTCACCGCGATCGTCAGGGGCGGATACACCGGGATGGTCACCACCACGCTGTCCAGCACCGGCGATACGCTGCACGTGTCGCTGACCAACACGTAATAGGTCGTCGTCGTATCGGGTGACACCGTGATCGACGGCCCCGTGCCGCCCGTGCTCCACTGGTATTGGTACAGCCCCGCCCCCCCGGATACCGCCGGGGCCAGCACATAGGTCTGGCCGCATGCCCCGTTGATGTCATCGGTCACCACCTGCAACGGCGGCGCCTGATCGATGTAGAAGGTGTAGTCATTCTCCACCACCTGTCCGCTGCACACGATGTTCTGCGTGATGTGCAGGGTGATCGTCTCCGGTCCATCACCGTCCAGGGGGACCGTGAGGTCATAGGTGATCATGCTGTCGCCCGGCTGGAAGATCAGCTGCGTGGGCAGCTGCGGGTAATAGTCCACCCCCGCCGTCGCCGTTCCGCCGATCACGATCTGCACCGTGTCCACGTTGGTGGTGTCGCCCAGCCGTGCGAACTGCAGGGGGACCGTCCCGCAGCCCTCGAACATCGTCGAGTCGTTCATGTTGACCCCCTCCGCCAGCTGCGGCACCACCGAGCCCGTGCTCGCGAAGCTCCCGGCCTGCAGGAACACCGCACTGTCGAAGGCGGTATCGCTGGCATCGGCCACCGCGATCTTGATGTGGTAGGTGAGGCCGCAGGTCACCTGCGCCCGCGCCGTCAGCACCACGGTGAACCCATCGTACTGGATGTAGTACGGATCGTTCGCATAGGGCGGCGTCGAGCCGTCGCCGTTCGCCACGTAGAACGCCGTATGCGTGTTCCAGTTGGGGTCCGAGGCCACGCAGCTCGACACCATGCCGTTCGCCCCCACGCTGCCGTTGTTGACGGTGTTGATGGAGATGGGCACCGTGGTGCCCGGGATCAGCGCGATGTTGATCGCGTTGTTGGTGAAGGGGCCGTTGATCCCCGGGCCGCTCAGGAAGAAGCCGAAGGCATCGTTCACGCCGCACACGTACTCGGGGTATTCCTCCGAGCCGAAGACGAAATCGAACTTGAGCGAATCGCCCGTGGGGATGAAGTCGAACTCCAGCACCGCCGCGTCGTTCACGTCGATGCCCGAGAGGATCTCCAGGTCGGCGTCGTCGGCATCGTAGTCGCCGCCGCCGTTCGAGTACGCGGGCTCATCGTTCGGGCCCACCGCCACGTTCATGTTGCCGGTGGCCAGGATGATCCCGGAGGTGATGCCCACGTTGCAGTTCGTCCCATTGAAGGCGCCCATCTGCTCGGTGAGCACGTTGGCGGGCGCACCGTTGAACGTGATGTTGGACACCTGCACCCCGCCCCCCAGCAGCACGTTCTGCACCAGCTGTTCCGGGGTCTGGGTATTGTCAAGGACGATCTGGGCCTGCGCCAGGCCCGGGATCGATAGCAGTCCTAGTACAATGGGTCGAAATGCCTTCATATGGATGGGAACAGGATAGGATCCGGAAGTTAACCCTCCGCTCCTTGGGTAGACTGCTCCGCCCCACCCTCGGTTGCCTGATCCTTGGGGTCCTGTCCCTCAGGCGGATCCGGGGTCGGGCGGCCCCGCTCCGGGCTCCTGGCCTTCAGGGCCTTCGCTCGGACCCGGCGGCTATCTTTGGCGCCCCTACAACGACCGAACACGATGCCGACCGTCGACCAGTACATCGAGACCCACAAAGACCGGTTCCTGAACGAGCTGCTCGACCTGCTCCGCATCCCCAGCGTGAGCGCCGACCCCAAGTACAAGGGCGACGTGGCCCGCTGCGCCGAAGCCGTGAAGCAGCGCCTGGTCGAAGCCGGCCTGGAACAGGTGGAGGTGTGCCCCACGAAGGGCCACCCCATCGTGTACGGGGAGAAGATCATCGACCCCCAGAAGCCCACCGTCCTGGTCTACGGCCACTATGACGTGCAGCCCGCCGACCCCCTGGACCTCTGGACCTCGCCCCCCTTCGAGCCCGTGGTGAAGGACGGGGTGATCTATGCCCGTGGCAGCGCCGACGACAAGGGCCAGTTCTACATGCACGTGAAGGCCGTGGAAGCCATGGTGAAGACCGGCCAGCTGCCCTGCAACGTGAAGGTGATGATCGAGGGCGAGGAGGAAGTGGGCTCGGACAACCTGGGCACCTTCGTGAAGGCCAACAAGGAGCGCCTGAAGGCCGACGTGGTGCTGATCAGCGACACGGCGATGATCGCCAACGACGTGCCCAGCATCAACACCGGCCTGCGCGGCCTCAGCTACCTGGAAGTGGAGGTCACCGGCCCCGACCGCGACCTGCACAGCGGGGTGTACGGTGGCGCCGTGGCCAACCCGATCAACGTGCTCTGCGACATGATCAGCAGCCTGCACGACAAGGACCGCCGCATCGCCATCCCCGGCTTCTACGACGCGGTGAAGGAGCTCAGCGCGGCCGAGCGCAAGGCCCTGGCCGAAGCCCCCTTCGATGAGCAGGCCTGGATGAAGGACCTGAGCGTGGACGCCGTGCTGGGCGAGAAGGGCTACACCACCGCCGAGCGCTGCACCATCCGCCCCACCCTGGACGTCAACGGCATCTGGGGCGGCTACATCGGCGAGGGCGCCAAGACCGTGCTGCCCTCCAAGGCCTTCGCCAAGCTGAGCATGCGCCTGGTGCCCGACCAGAAGAGCGAGGTCATCACCAAGCTCTTCAAGGACCACTTCGAGAAGATCGCGCCGCCCTATGTGAAGGTGGTGGTGCGCCCCCACCACGGCGGTGAAGCGGCCGTGACGCCCACCGACAGCGCCGCCTACCGCGCCGCCAGCAAGGCCATGGAGGAGACCTTCGGCAAGAAGCCCATCCCCACCCGCGGCGGCGGCAGCATCCCCATCGTGGCGCTCTTCGAGCAGGAGCTGGGCCTCAAGACCATCCTCTTCGGCTTCGGGCTCGACAGCGACAACATCCACAGCCCGAACGAGCACTACGGCGTGTTCAACTACATGAAGGGCATCACCACCATCCCGCGGTTCTTCCAGCACTACGCGGCGATGGCGAACGGGAAGGCATAGATGCGGGGAGCGACAGGCAGGAGCAAGGCCTTACGTTCCCGTTTGGGCGGCTGCTCCTGCCTGTTGCTCCTGCTCCTTTCCTCCTGCGCCGGTTACCAAGAGGTGGAGATGCTGGGCATCCGCGATGCCGCCATCAGCCGGTTCGATGCGAAGGGCATCGCCGGCCGGGTGCAGGTGGAGATCCACAACCCCAACAATTACCGCATCCGGCTGAAGGATCCCGACGTGGACCTCTACGCCAACGACATCCTGTTGGGCAAGGCCACGCTGGACAGCACCGTGGTGCTCGACCGCAACAGCACGCGCACGTACACGGTCCCCTTGCACGCCACCCTGCAGGAAGGCGGCCAGGGCGCGCTGCTGCCGGTGCTCCTCACCACCATGCTCGGCGGGCGCATGAAGCTGGGCGTGAAGGGCACCGCCGTGGGCCAGGTGGGCCTGCTGCGGAAGCGCTTCCCGTTCGAGGCCGAATACACGGTGGATCCCGGGGAGCGGTGACCTAGGGCACCACCTCCGCGTCCGTGATGCTCCAATAGCCCAGGCAGCCCTTGGCGACGCCCACGCGGTAGCGACCGCTCGTGGCCGCATCCAGCTCCTCCTCCGGGAAGTAGAAGAAGCCCTGGCCGGGGATGCGGTGCTCCACCACGGCGCCGTCTTGCTCCACCGGCACGATGATGTCGTTCCCCAGCGATGCCTCGCGCCACTGCACCGGCCCGTGGACGTAGTGGTTGATGGCGAGCAGCGCGCTCAGCCCCAGCGGGCCGATGGCCAGCACATTGAAGAGGAACCACTCGAGCTTCTCCATGCCCAGCCGCAGGCCGCTCCACCCGTAGGGCAGCAGGGTGCCCACCATGCACAGCACGGCCATCCAGCGCAGCAGCGTCAGCGCATCGATGAAGGTGCGGCGCCCGAGCCACAGCAGGGTGAAGAGGGAGATGAACAGCCCGAAGGCCATCACCGTGCCGGGCCAGCGCTGGTCCTTCACCCGGGGAGGCCGCCGCCCGTCCACGGGCATTTGTTGACGTTCCACGCGCCGCACCGCACGTCCGCCCTCGCCGGTCGCGTTCTTTTGGTCGTCCATCCGTCGCCAGGAGGCCGGCCCACCATACCGATCCCGCGGATGATGGGCAGCGGCCCGCGCAAGTTACCATGCACGCCCACACCAACCGGCTGCTCCGCGAGACCAGCCCCTACCTGCTGCAGCACGCGCACAACCCCGTGGACTGGCATCCCTGGGGCGAGGACGCGTTCGCGCTGGCGGAGGCCCAGGGCAAGCTGGTGCTGGTGAGCATCGGCTACAGCAGCTGCCACTGGTGCCACGTGATGGAGCGCGAAAGCTTCGAGAGCGAAGCCGTGGCCCGCGTCATGAACGAGCGCTTCATCTGCATCAAGGTGGACCGCGAGGAGCGGCCCGACGTGGACCAGGTATACATGACCGCCGTGCAGCTGATGACCGGTCGCGGCGGCTGGCCGCTCAACTGCTTCACCCTGCCGGACGGGCGGCCGGTATATGGCGGCACCTACTTCCCGCCCGAGCAGTGGACCCGGCTGCTGCAGGACCTGGACGCCACCTGGCGCGCGGACCCGGACAAGGTGCGGTCCTATGCGGAACGGCTCCATGACGGCGTGCGCCGGAGCGAGCTGGTGGAGCTGAACACGGACGCGCCGGCCTTCGATCGCGCGGACGCCGAGGCCCTGGTGGAACGGATGGAGGCCACGTTCGACCACACGTACGGCGGTGCCGACCGCGTGCCGAAGTTCCCGATGCCGAACAACTACGAGCTCCTGCTGCGCTTCGCCTGGCTCACGGACGATGGGCCGGTGAAGCAGCACGTGCGGCTCACGCTGGACCGGATGGCGCAGGGCGGCCTGTTCGACCAGGTGGGCGGCGGCTTCGCGCGCTACAGCACGGATGAGCGCTGGAAGGTGCCGCACTTCGAGAAGATGCTGTACGACAACGCCCAGCTGATCGCCCTGTACAGCCAGGCCTACCAGGCGTTCAAGGACGAGGCCTACCGCGACGTGGTGGAGCGCACCATCGCCTTCGTGCAACGCGAGCTGATGTCGCCCGAAGGCGCGTTCTACAGCGCGCTGGACGCGGACAGCGAAGGCGAAGAGGGGCGCTTCTACGTGTGGACCGAAGCGGAGCTGGCGCAGGCCCTGGGCGATGACCTGGCCTTCGCGAAGGACTATTACAACGTGAACGCGCGCGGGGCCTGGGAGCACGGGCGCTACATCCTGCTGCGGGAGGAGGGCGACGCGGCCTTCGCGCGCCGGCATGGGCTGGACGCGGCCGCGCTGCGCGAGCGGACGGCCCGCATCCAGGGAAAGCTGCTGGCCGCGCGGGCGCAGCGGGAGCGGCCGGCGCTGGACGACAAGGCCCTCACCTCCTGGAACGCCATGATGGTGAGCGGCCTGTGCGCGGCCTTCAACGCGCTGGGCACCGAGACCTACCGCGATGCCGCGCAGCACACCATGCGCCTGTTGCTTACGCGATGCCGGCGGGCCGACGGCGGGCTCTGGCACAGCTACAAGGCGGGGCGCGCCACCATCAACGGCTACCTGGAGGACTACGCGTTCGTGCTGGAGGCCCTGCTCGCGCTGTACCAATGCACCTTCGATGAGGCCTGGCTCGAAGAGGCACGCGCGCTGGCGGACCAGGCCATCATCCACTTCCACGACGAGGCCACGGGCATGTTCCACTTCACCAGCGACCTGGACCCGCCGCTGATCGCGCGGCGGACCGAAGTGCACGACAACGTGACGCCCGCCTCCAACTCGAGCCTGGCGAAGGCGCTCTTCGGGCTGGGCCACCTGTTCGACGACCGCCGGATGCTCGCCATCAGCGAACAGCAGCTGAACAATGTGCTCCCGCACATGCACGGCCACCCGAGCGGCTACAGCAACTGGGCGCAATTGCTGCTGATGCACGTGCTCCCCTTCCACGAGGTGGCCATCACCGGCCCCGAGGCGCTGCAACGCCGGCGGGAGCTCGCCGCGCATTACACGCCGGGATGCCTGTTCCTGGGCGCCGTCCGGCCCAGCGCGCTGCCGCTCCTGGCGGAGAAGCCGTTCGACACCACCCGCATCTTCGTGTGCGTGGACAAGACCTGCCGCCTGCCGGTGACCTCGGCGGCCGAAGCGCTCCAGCAACTGCGATGAGGACCGCCTGGCCGCTCTTCCTGCTCGTTCCGGCCCTGCTCCAGGCGCAGGTGCTCCGCATCGAGCCCGGCCCGGGCGATCCGCTGGCCCTGCATTTCGATCCGGCCTTCATCGCCCGCAACGGCGTGAAGCGCATCAGCGGCCAGGCCCAGGTGAAGCGCGACAACGAGCCCATCCGCGACCGCAGCGAACGCACCCTCTACCGCTTCGGCCCCGACGGCCGGCTGGCGTATGACAACACCTCGTTCGGGCGGCCGGGCTCCGGGCTCGATACGGCCTCGGTGACCTATACCTACGACGCGCGCGGCTTCCTCACCGAGCAGCTGCGCAACGACCTGAACGGCTACTATGCGCTGCGCAATGAGCTGGACGCCGAAGGCCGGGTGGTGCGCGAGACCTACGTGCGCATCGAGAACCTGGGGACCGACCGCTACCTGCTGCGGCCCGGTGCGCTCACCACGATCAGCGATGAGCGCTTCACCTACGCCACGATGAACGATACCGCCTGGCGCAAGACCTACCTCAACGACCGCGGCCTGCCCTACCGCGAACAGACCTTCAGCCGCGACCGCTACGGCTATCTCCGCGCCATCCACGACCGCTACATCATCACCGAGCGCCGCGGATCGATCGTCTTCCGTTATGACGAGAAGGGCCGCCTCATCGAGCGCATCGAGCGGGCCGACCTCCGCGAGCCGCATACCGTACGGCACACGTGGCGCTATGACGCCGCCGGCAACCCCACGGCCTGCGACACCTGGCACGATGATCGCCAGCAGCGCCACACCGAATACCTTTATGAAGAGGGCACGATGCTGCTGAAGGCCGTCCTGACGAAGGAGCTGGACACCGGCCTGATCAACATCATGCGCTACACCACCGAACGCTGATGGCCCGCCCGCTCGTCCTGCTCACGCTCCTGCTCCTGGCCGGCGCCGGCCGGGCGCAGCGCGCCGTGATCTCCTGGGCCTATGGGCCGTTCGGCACGCCGGGCGATGCCGCGTTCGTGGTGGAGGACGGGCGCATCTACCAGTCCTGCGGCCCTTATGGCTCCCGCGGACCCTGCCTCTATGTGTTCGACAGGGACCAGGTCTTCCACAGCGCGGACGCCTTCGGCCAGCGCGGGCAGGGCGCGTTCACCCTGGAGGGCGACCGCTTCCTCCGCTGCTCCGGCCCGTTCTGCACGCGCGGCTCCTGCACCCTCCTGCTCGAGCGCAACAAGGTCTTCCGCGCGGACGGCGCCTTCTGCAACAAGCAGGAAGGGGCGTTCGTGATCGAGGAGGGCACGGTGTTCCTGGCCGATGGGGCCTTCGCATCGAAGAGCGACGCCATCCTGCAGGTGCGGGGCGAGGTGCCGATGATCGCCCTGCTGGCGATCCTGGCCGGGCTCTAGGCTTCGCGCTTCTTCCTGGGTTGCGCCACGTTGGCCGGCTTGCCGTAATCCGGCACCAGGTAGGCCAGGTCGCTGAAACGCCCGGCGCGGAAGAAGGCGTCCGCGCAGCGCGCCAGCCCCTTCACCGAAGGGCGCACCCCCGCGACATGCCGGATGTGCGGATGCGCGGCCCAGAGCGCCGCCGCCTTGTCGGCCCCGTTGCCGAAGACCGTCGTGCGCGGCACCGCGGGCTGCGCGGCGCACCAGGCGTCGTCCAGGATGAGCGGTGCACTGTCGTCCAGGGGCTCGAGGCCGGCCGAGAAGGCACGGGTGAACACCTCCATGCGGCGCGCATCGATCATGGGCCGCAGGCGGTCGTCCGGCCCAGGGGCATCGAGCGCGCTCAGCTCATGGGCCAGCACGTCGAGCGTGCCCGGGCCGATGAGCGGCTTGTCCAGCGCGAAGCACAGGCCCTTGGCCGCCGAAAGCCCGATGCGCAGCCCGGTGTAGGAGCCCGGACCCGTGCCCACGGCCACGGCGTCCAGCCGCGCCAGGGGCAGGCCTGCGTCGGCCATCACCGCCTCGATGAACACGTTCAGGTGCTCCGCGTGCGAAAGGCGCTCGCCGGCGTCCTCCCGCCAGGCGAGCGGCACGGCCCCTTCGCTGAGCACCACGGCGCAATGCGGCGTGGCCGTGTCGAAAGCGAGCAGCAGCGGAGCGCTCACAGGACGACGGGCAGGCCTTGGAGGATGTCCAGCGACTTGGCCGCCATCAGGTAGGTGTACTTGGCGTTGATCAGGTCGGCGGTGGCCTGCTGCGCGCGGGCCTTGGCGGTGTTCAGCTCGATGGCCGTGATCACCTGCTGCGCGTAGCGCTCCTCGGCATAGCGCAGCGCCTCCTCCGAAGCGGTGAGCGAGCGGCGCGCGCTCTCGTACTGCCGGTAGGCGCCGCGTTGCGCGGTGAGGGCGTTCTGGACGTTGCGCTGCAGGGTGTTCTTCTGCAGCTCCACGCTGTTCTTCGCCTTCTCGTGCTGGATGCGCGCCTGGTCCACCGCGTAGCGGTTGCGCATGTTGTTGAAGATGGGCACGCTGAGCGTGAAACCGATGGATTCGTTGAGGTTGTCGTCCAGCTGGTCGGAGAACGATTTCACCTGCGTGTTCTGGCTGAAGGACGGCGCATACACCGGGGTGCCGTCCGCCGTGGCCCCGATCAGGATGGACTCCTCCGGCACGGGATCGCCGACGGCCTCGAGGTTGCGGCCGGAGTAGCCCGAGCCCATGGAGGCGTTGAAGGAGAGCGAGGGGTAGGCGTTGGTGCGGGCGATGGCGACGGCGCGCTCGGCGCTCTGCGCGCTGAGGTCGGCCTGGGCGTAGGCCGGGTTGGTGGCGATCACGTTGCGCAGCACGTCGTCCTCGCTGGCCGTGGGCTCGGCGATGGCCAGTTCGCCGATGGGCGGCGCCACGATGTCGAAGCCGGGAGCCTCCTGCGGCGTCAGCTGCAGCAGTTGTGCGAGCGTGAGGCGGGCCTGGTCCAGCTGGTTGCGCAGGTCGGCGGCGGTGTATTCCTCCTGGGCGAGCTGGGCGTCGATGTCGAGCATCTCCGCGCGCGCCACCCGGCCGGCGTCCACCAGCGCCTGCGTGCGCGCCAGCTGGTCGCGCGTGGCGCCCATCTGGCCTTCAGCGGCCTTCATCCGCTCGCGCAGCCCCAGCACGTTCAGGTAGCCGCGCACCACCTCCGTGCGGATGTCGTTGCGCGCCGCCTCCAGGCCCTTGCGCGCCGCTTCCTCGTTGAGGGCCGACTGCTTCAGCTCCTGGTGCTTGCGTCCGCTCTGGAACAGCGTCACGTCGCTGCTCAGGTACAGGTTGTTGGTGCGTACGCGGTCGGTGGCGAAGGTGTTGGTGTACTGGTCGATCGTCTTGCCCCAGTTGTACCCGTGCGTGGCCGCGCCGTTGAGGTTGGGCAGGAACGACCAATAGGCCTGGTCGTGCGCCTTGTCCGCCAGGTCGACGTCCAGGGCCGCATTGCGCACGCTGAGGTTCTGCTCCTCGGCGCGCTTCATGCACTGGTCGAGGGTCCAGGCCTGCTGGGCCATGGCGCCCACGGCCGCGAGCATGGACAGGAAGGTGGTCCGGATACGCATGATCGATGGTGGACGGCCCGTGATCGGTACCCTCCAAAACAAAAGTATCCGCGCCGTTCGTCACGGGCGGGCGCATCGGATGAACGGTGGATCCGGGGGCCGGGTGGTGCCTTTTCCCGGTGGGACAGGGGCCGGCGGCGGGGACCTACCGGCTCAGGATGTTGACCTCCACGCGCCGGTTGGCCTCGCTCTCCTCCTTGTTCTTGGGGTCCGGGAAGAGCATCCGCGAGTTGCCCAGGCCGACGTATTTGATCCGCGTGGGATCCACGTCGTTGATGAGCAGGAAATCATGCACCGTGCGCGCCCGGGCCGCACTGAGCGCGATGAACTCCTTGCTGTTCTTGTAGGTGGGGCCGTTCACGTGCCCCTCGATCTCGATCTTCACGCTCGGGTTCTCCATCATGAACTGCACCAGCAGCAGCAGGGCGGCCTCGGAGCTGCGCATCACCTTCTCCTCGTTGCCCACGAAGCGGATGTCCTGCAGCACGACGTGCTCGCCGGCCTGGATGGGGGTGAGCTTCACGTTCACCGTCACCACGTCCTCGCCGGTGGCCTTCACCTTATCGGAATAGAACAGGTAGCCCTTGCGCAGGCAGCCGATGCGCAGGTTGCGGTAGGGGTCCATCTCGAACGCATAGGTGCTCCGGCCCTTCGCTTCCACGATGGAGTCGAACACCATGCCGTCGATGGTGAGCGCCGCCTCCACCGGCGTGCCCGTGGACGCATCGGTCACGTTCACCACGAGCTTCTGCCGGCGCTCCGCCTTCACGGGTGCGGGAGGCGGGGGCGGCGGGTCGTAATGGAAGCGGATGGTATAGCCGTCCAGCGGGCGCTCCTGGTAGTCCACCAGCAGGTAGAGCAGCTCGCCCGCTTCCACCTCCACGGCCTTGCTGTAGGAGGACCCCACCCCCGAGCGGACGTACAGGTCGGTGGACTCCTTGCTGAGCCCGCACATGGAGCCCAGGCTCTTGTCGTTGCGCGAGATGTTGGTGCGCACCGGCGCCACCTGCTTGCGCTGGATCTTCTCACAGATGCCCGGCACGGCCCCTTGGAACAGGAGGAAGTCGATGTCGTCCTCGATGTTCTTGGGCATGATGTCGAAGGTGAGCGTGGTCTTCACCGGTGCCCGGAAGGTGTACCACATGCTGTGGTGCTCCCGTTCCAGCCACTGCTTGTCCTCCGGCGGGTTCTCCTTGATCTCCAGGACGTTGCCGAAGCCCCGACCCACCCGCTCGCAGACGTAGACCGAGTCGCGGATGAAGATGGCCCCGGTGCAATCCCCGGGGTCGGGCACGCGCTCCTGCGCCCCGGCCCGGAAGGCCGTCAGCAGCAGCAGCAAGGTGGGGTGATATACCGTCCGAAAGGAGCGCACGGGAGGCCGATCGCGCCCGTTCTACGCAGGAACGTACGCGAGGTTGCTGCCCAGCCAGCGTTCCATGGCCCCCAGGGTCTCCCCTTTCCGCTCGGCGAGGTCGGCCACCTGGTCCTTCGCCACGCGCCCCACCCCGAAGTACTTGGCCCGCGGGTGCGCGAAATACCAGCCGCTCACCGAGGCCGCGGGGAACATGGCCAGGCCTTCCGTCAAATGGATGCCCGTGTGCTTCTCCGCGTCGAGCAGGCGGAAGAGCACGGGCTTCTCGGTGTGGTCCGGGCAGGCGGGATAGCCCGGCGCCGGGCGGATGCCGGCATAGGCCTCCCGGATCAGCTCCTCGTTGGAGAAGGATTCATGGGCGGCATAGCCCCACAGTTCCTTGCGGACGATCTCGTGCAGCTTCTCCGCGAACGCTTCGGCCAGGCGGTCGCTGAGCGCCTTCAGCAGGATGGCGCTGTAGTCGTCGCCGGCCTGCTCGAACCGCCGGGCACGCTCCTCCACCCCATGCCCCGCGGTGACCGCGAAGCCGCCCAGGTGGTCCACCGCGCCCCCGTCCTTCGGCGCGATGAAGTCGCTCAGGGCCAGGTAGGGCACGCCGGGGGCCTTCTTCGACTGCTGACGCAGCGTGTGCATGCGGCCGATGGTCTCGCGCCGGTCCGCGGCCCTGTATAGCTCGATGTCGTCGCCCACGCGGTTGGCGGGCCAGATGGCGGCCACGCCGTGCGCCTGCACCCACTGCTCCTTCACCATGCGGTCCAGCATGCGCAGGGCATCGGCGTGCAGCTGCTTCGCATGGGCGCCCACCACGGCGTCGTCCAGGATCGCCGGGAACTTGCCCGCCAGCTCCCAGGCCATGAAGAAGGGCGTCCAATCGATGTAGGGCACGAGCTGCTCCAGCGGGAAGTTGCGGTACGCGAACACGCCCGTGCTCTTCGGCGGCACCGGCGGCTCGGCCGCGTGGTCGATGCGGAAGGCGCCCGCGCGGGCCTCCGCGATGGGCAGGTACTCCTTCTCGCGCTGGTGGCCTTCGTACTGGGTGCGCACCCGGGCGTACTCCTCCAGCACCTCCGCGGCGAAACGGTCGCGCTCGTTCGCGCTCAGCAGGTTGCTCACCACGGGCACGCTGCGCGAAGCGTCGATCACGTGCACCACGGGCTTGCTATAGTGCGGCGCGATGCGCACGGCGGTGTGCACGCGCGAGGTGGTGGCCCCGCCGATGAGCAGCGGGGTCTCAAAGCCCTCGCGCTCCATCTCCTTCGCCACGTGCACCATCTCGTCCAGCGACGGTGTGATCAGCCCGCTGAGGCCGATGATGTCCACCTGCATCTCGCGCGCCGTCTTCAGGATGGTGGCGCTCTGCACCATCACCCCCAGGTCGATCACCTGCCAGCCGTTGCAGGCGAGGATGACGCCCACGATGTTCTTGCCGATGTCGTGCACATCGCCCTTCACCGTGGCGAGCAGCACCTTCTTGGCGCCCTCGCGCTGGGTGCCCAGGGTGAGCGCCCCCTTCCGCTCCTGCATGAAGGGCTCCAGGTAGGCCACGGCCCGCTTCATCACGCGGGCGCTCTTCACCACCTGCGGCAGGAACATCCTGCCCGCGCCGAAGAGGTCGCCCACCACCGTCATGCCGGCCATCAGCGGCCCTTCGATCACCTTCACCGGATCGACCAAGGCCTGCCGCGCCTCCTCGGTGTCCGCCTCGATGTGCTCGGTGATGCCGTGCACCAGGGCATGCTTCAGGCGCTCCTCCACGGTGCCGTTGCGCCAGGCCTGCTCCTGCACGTTCTCCCGGGCCGCGCCGCCCTTGTAGCGCTCGGCCAGGGCCACCAGCCGTTCGGTGGCGTCGGGACGGCGTGCGAAGAGCACGTCCTCCACGTGTTCCAGCAGCTCGGGCTCGATGTCGTCGTACACCCCGATCTGGCCGGCGTTCACGATGCCCATGTCCATGCCCGCCTTGATGGCGTGGTACAGGAAGGCCGTGTGGATGGCCTCGCGCACGGGCTCGTTGCCGCGGAAGCTGAAGCTGACGTTGCTCACGCCGCCGCTCACCAGCACGCCCGGCAGGTTCGCCTTGATCCACCGCACGGCCTCGATGTAGTCGATGGCATAGCGGTCGTGCTCGGCCATGCCGGTGGCCACGGTGAGGATGTTGGGGTCGATGATGATGTCGTGCGGCGCGAAGCCGGTCCGCGTGGTGAGCAGGTCGTGCACGCGCTGCGCGATGGCGATGCGGCGTTCGTAGGTGTCGGCCTGGCCCTGCTCGTCGAAGCACATCACCACCACGGCCGCGCCCAGGCGCCTGACGATGCGCGCCTGCCGCAGGAACTCGTCCTCCCCCTCCTTCAGGCTGATCGAGTTGGCGATGCCCTTGCCCTGCAGGCACTTCAGGCCCGCCTCGATCACGCTGAACTTGGAGCTGTCCACCATCACCGGCACCCGCGCGATGTCGGGCTCGGCGGCGATGAGGTGCAGGAAGCGGCACATGGCCTGCACGCCGTCGATCAGGCCTTCGTCCATGTTGACGTCGATCACCTGCGCGCCGTTCTCCACCTGCTGGCGGGCCACGGCCACGGCCTCCTCGTACTTGCCTTCCTTGATCAGCCGGCGGAAGAGCGCGCTGCCGGTGACGTTGGTGCGCTCACCGATGTTGACGAAGTTGGATCCGGCGAAGACGCGGAGCGGCTCCAGGCCGCTGTAGGTGGGGATGCTCATGCAGGGACGGGAAGTGGGCGGGGTGCGTGCAGGGCGGCCTCCGTGGCCAGCGCCGCGATGTGCTCGGGCGTGGTGCCGCAGCAGCCGCCCACGATGTTCACCAGGCCGGCGCGCATGAACTCGCCGACGAGGCCCGCGGTCACCTCCGGCGTCTCGCGGTATTCGCCGAACTGGTCGGGCAGGCCGGCATTGGGATACACGCTCACGCGGCAGGGCGCCTGCTCGGCCAATACCTGCAAGTAGGGCCGCATCTGCGCCGCGCCCAGCGCGCAGTTGAGACCGATGCTGAACAGGTCCACGTGCCCCATGCTGATGAGGAAGGCATCGATGGTCTGCCCGCTCAGGGTGCGGCCGCTCGCATCGGTGATGGTGACGCTGCACATCACCGGCACCTTCGTACCGCGCCGCTCGAACACCTCGTCGATGGCGTAGAAGGCGGCCTTGGCGTTCAGCGTGTCGAAGATGGTCTCCACCAGCAGCAGGTCGGCGCCGCCGTCCAGCAGCGCGTCGGTCTGCTCCGCATAGGCGGCCACCAGCTCGTCGAAGGTGACGGCCCGGAACCCCGGATCGTTCACGTCGGGGCTGAGCGAGGCGGTCTTGTTGGTGGGCCCGATGGCGCCGGCCACGAAGCGCGGCTTCGACGGGTCCCGGGCCGTGAAGGCGGCGCACGCCTCCTTCGCCAGCTGCGCGGAGCGGACGTTCATCGCGCGCACCAGGTGCTCGCACTTGTGCTCGGCCTGCGCGATGGTGGTGGCGCTGAAGGTGTTGGTCTCGATGATGTCCGCGCCGGCGGCGAGGTACTGCTCGTGGATGCGCTTGATCGCTTCCGGCCGCGACAGCGAAAGCAGCTCGTTGTTGCCTTTCAGCAGCACGGGGTGGTCCTTCAGCTCCGGCGTGCGGAAGTCCTCCTCCGCCAGGCCCAGCCGCTGGATCATGGTGCCCATGGCCCCGTCGAGCACGAGGATGCGCCGGGCGGCCAGTTCTTCGATGGTCTTCATGTCGGTGTGGCGCCCTTCACCCGCCCCCCAGAACGCGAAAGACCCCATCCGACGGGCCGGATGAGGTCATGTACCGATCGAACGGGGACCTGATCGCAGCTCATCTGTATCCGCTGCCACGCTTCGACGCGCGACGGACGGGATGGAATTGGCACCTTCTCCCGATCGCTCGGGCGGGTTGCCAAGGCTTCAATGGGCCATGTCCCTCAGCCTTTCTGGATAAGCGTGATGGAAGGAACGCGGCGCGAAGATAATCCACGACGGACTTCCACCCCGATCCGGACGAACCCCAACTTTGCCCTTGTGCCCATCACGCTCAAGCAGCTCATCCGTCCGCTCGTGCCGGCAGGCGCGCGCCGGTGGCTGAACGACCGGCGGAACGGACACGAGGAGCGCCGGGTCCGGGCGGTGCAACGCATCTTCGACGACACCCGGGAGCAAGGCCGCTGGCTGGGGCGCGATGACCTGGAACGGCTCTGCCTGGAGTTCCCCTTCCCGCCACCCTACGGCTATGATCCCGCCGCGGTGGAGCAGCGGGGACGGGAGCGGGCCGCAGCGCTCCTCTCCGCCCTCCCGGATACCGGGATGAACGAGTTCCTCGACCTGGCCTGCTATGACGGCATGACCGCCGCGGCCTTGCAGGGGCGAGGCAAGCGGAGCCATGGCGTGGACCTGGAGGCCGGGGGGTTCGATGCACGGGCCATCGCCGCCGGCGTGGAGCTGCAGGTGATGGACGCTTCCGCCCTGGCGTTCCCGGACGGCCGCTTCGATGTGGTCTACTCCTACAACGCGTTCGAGCATTTCACCGACCCCACCGCCGTGCTCGAGGAGGCCCTCCGCGTGACCCGGCCGGGCGGCTATGTCCACCTGCATTTCGGGCCGCTCTATGCGTCGGCCAAAGGCATGCACGCCTACGACCGCATCCCGGTGCCTTATTGCCAGTTCCTGTTCCCCCTTCCGGTGCTGAACGCCTACCTGCACGCGAACGGACACCGTCCCCTGGACCCTGCGCACTGCAACCAATGGCCGGTGCGCCGCTTCCGGGAGCTGTGGTCCAGTGCGCGCGATCGTGCGGAGATCATCACCCAGGCCGAACACCGCCATACGAAGGACCTGGCCCTGGTGGAACGTTTCCCGGCCTGTTTCAAAGGCAAGGTGCAGCACTTCGAGGACCTGCTGGTGAACAACCTGCTCGTGGTGCTGCGCAAGCGGGGCGGATGAACGGGAGCGGCCCCTTCCCACGACGACCGGCCATGCCCTTCGCTCCCAGCCTCCTTCCCTGCCGGCTGTGCGGCCGTACCGAAGGCAACCGCACGTTCGCCGCGCGGGAGCGCATGCTCGGCCTGCACGATGCCTTCACCTACCTCGCCTGCGGGACGTGCGGGACCCTGCAGCTGCTGGACCCGCCCGCCGACCTCGCACGCTACTACCCCAGCGGACAGTACTATTCCTACACGCCGCATGCTCCCCGGCGGACCTGGCGCAGCCGCCTGCAGGACGTCGGCCTGCGCGCCTTGATGGACCACCGCCTCGGGCGTTCCTCCCCACTGGGCGCCGCGCTCGCCTTTTCCACGGACAAGCTGCGGTGGGTGCGCCCCGGCCTGTTCGCACGCCGCTCGGCCGTCCTCGACGTGGGCTGCGGCAGCGGCGCCTTGCTGTT
>JAFDZF010000196.1 GCA_018267055.1 Bacteroidota bacterium | reverse complement strand
TTCGATGGGCAGCACTTCGACCACGTGCTCACGGTGTGCGATAGTGCACAGGAAAGGTGTCCCGTATTCCCCGGAACGGCGGAACACCTTCATTTCGGGTTCCCCGATCCGGCACAAGCACACGGGACGGAGGAGCAGGTCGCCGAGCGCTTCAGGCAGGTCCGCAAAATGATCCGGGCATACTGCGAGGGCTTCGTCAAGAACGTGCTCGGGACCGCACGCGGCTGATCGCCCGGCTTGTGGCAGCTCCACCTTCCGCATTCCCTTGGGCGATCGTCCCGGTCCGACGTATCGGATCACGGGCTGGTCCGGCTTGCCGCTTCCTAAGCAGGCAGCGGATCAGGGTGATGATGGGGCCTTGGCACGGAACCACCCTTCCCGGGAGATCCGGCAATGATCAGCCTGTGTCAGATCATCACAAACATCTGTTTTCCACAACTTTATACCTACCCGACCCAATATCTTCTTCGATCGGATATTGGCCGAAGAACTTGGGGGCATCCCGCTCCTCGGACCGGCGCAGGACCAGGCGTTCCGTACGGGCCGCTTCCATCCGCCAAATGTCGTTAAGTCCCGACCCTGATGCCTGACCCTGGCGATCTTCGCTGCACCGGCCTCCCGACCATGCGGCACCTCCTCCTGCTTCCCTGCACCCTCCTCTCGCTGGCGCTCTCCGCACAGTCCCCGCGGAACGGCCCGAAGGTGGGGCTGTCCATGGCCACCCAGACGGCGGGACAGTTCCTGGCCTGGAGCGGGCTGCCCAAGTTCGGCCCGCTGGTGGGCTGGAGCTTCGAGGCGCCGCTCACCTACCAGGCCAGCCTGCTGATCGAGCCGATGTACATGAGCAAGGGCAGCGTGACGGTGAACAGCCAGCTGAAGACGCGCTCCTCCATCGCCCTCGGCTACATCGAGATGCCCCTGATGCTGAAGGTGAGCACCAACCCCGACCCGCAGGGGCTCTTCCTCACCGCGGGCATCCTCTACGGCTACCTGCTCCACGGCCAGGTGAAGAACTTCCAGGACGGCACCTTGGTGTCGAAATACGATTTCAGCCCCACCGGCACCACCAACCGCGGCCAGTGGAGCGCGGCGGTGGGCATCGGCCACGAGAAGGGCAACTGGATGTGGGAAGTGCGCGGCCAGAGCAGCCTGAACACGTTCGACCGGTTCATCCGCTCGCACAACGTGGTGTTCAGCGGGCAGGTCGCCTGGCGCTTCCCCACGGCGGAGGACAAGGAGAAGAAGCGCAAGGCCCGGGAGGACGCCGACCCGGCGGACAGCGAGTAAAGCGCTCCCCGCCCGTGGCGCCATCGCACCTGTGGTGGGCGTGCCGGATCAAACCGCGGTACGTACCCGGGCCCAGGCTTTCACCTGCCAGGTGATATGCCCCGTGGCCACGTGGTTCCCTTGTGCGTCATGCAACGGCACATCGGCGGTGTACAGCACGGCATCGGCCGTGGCCAAAGGGCCGAGCACCTGTGCCTCGAGGGCCGCCCGGCCGGGTGCGAACAGCGCGTGCGATGCGGCCTTCGCCTGGTAGTGGTAGACCATGCGGAGCTCCTTCATGATCAGGCGGTAGGTCCGCGCATCCAGGTGCTCCAGCAAGGCCAGGCCGCAGCAATACTCGGCCGCCGTGGCCAGGCAACAGGCGTGGAGGCCGCGGATGTGGTTGCGGTTGACCCGCCAGTACGGGATGTCGACGCGGATGCCACCTTCCTGCAGCGGCGTGACGCGGAAGCCATGCGGGCGGTTGAACGGGATGCGGAAGCGGAGCACCGTGTTCAGCCACCAGCGGGCCAGCGCTGAGCGGCGGGATCGGTGCAGCAGGGAGGCGAGGTCCATCCGGTCGTGCCAAGTACCAGGGTGCTCCGCGCAAGGTGCGTGGCGGACGTCACACCTGCATTACCTCATTCGTTCAATGCCCGGGCGATATCCGGCTTGAAGTAGCGATCGCTCTTCATCACCTTGCCGTCCTCGCGGTAGATGGGCTTCCCGTCGGCGTCGAGCTTGCTCATGTTGCTGCGCTGGATCTCGCGGAACACCGCCTCGATCCTGTCCTCCAGCCCGTGCTTGAGGAGGGTGCCGCAGAGGATGTAGAGCATGTCGCCGAGGGCGTCGGCCACCTCCACCAGGTCGCCCTTGTTCGCGGCTTCCAGGTACTCCTCGTTCTCTTCGCGCATCAGCGTATAGCGCAGCTGGGCCTCCTTCGCGCCGATATCGCCCAGGGGGGCTTCGGCGTTGCGGATGCCGAAGGCATCGTGGAAGTCGCGCACGTGGGCGATGGTGTCCTGGAGGGAGAGCCTTGCAACGGTCGTGTCCATGCGCCCGAATGTAGGCCGGGCACGGGAAAAACCACTTAACACATGTTAACTGGGAACCTTCCGGCGCGGCCTGCCGATCCTGTCAATTTTGCGTCACCTTCGTGCCCAGAACGCATCCGTCATGGAACAGACGACCGCAGCGACCACCGGAGCCCCGACCTCCGAGAGCATCCGCGCCCTGAACGAGCGCATCCAGCAGGCGAGCTCCTTCGTGGACCTCATCGACCACGAGATGGAAAAGGCCATCGTGGGCCAGAAGGACATGGTGCAGAAGCTGCTGGTGGCCCTGCTGGCCGATGGCCACATCCTGCTCGAAGGCATGCCCGGCCTGGCGAAGACCCTGGCGATCAAGACGCTCAGCGAGGCCATCGACGTGGGCTTCAGCCGCATCCAGTTCACGCCGGACCTGCTGCCGGCCGACCTCATCGGCACCATGGTGTACAGCCCGCGCAGCGAGGAGTTCAGCGTGAAGAAGGGCCCCATCTTCAGCAACTTCATCCTGGCGGACGAGATCAACCGCGCGCCGGCCAAGGTGCAGAGCGCCCTGCTGGAAGCCATGCAGGAGCGCCAGGTGACCATCGGCGCGCAGACCTACAAGCTGCCCGAGCCCTTCCTGGTGCTGGCCACCATGAACCCCATCGAGCAGGAGGGCACCTATCCCCTGCCCGAGGCGCAGACCGACCGCTTCATGCTGAAGGTGGTGCTGGACTATCCGCGCAAGGAGGAGGAGAAGCTGATCATCCGCCAGAACACGCGCGCCGGCGCGGCCGTGAAGCCGCAGAAGGTGGTGGGCCCGCAGGACATCATCCGCGCCCGCCAGCTCGTGCGCGAGGTGTACATGGACGAGAAGATCGAGCATTACATCGTGGACCTGGTGTACGCCACGCGCAAGCCCGACCAGTACCGCCTGGGCGACCTGTCGTCGCTGATCGGCTTCGGCGGCAGCCCCCGCGCGAGCATCAACATGGCCCTGGCCGCCAAGGCCTTCGCCTTCACCAAGCGCCGCGGCTATGTGATCCCCGAGGACGTGCGCGCGGTGTGCCCCGACGTGCTGCGCCACCGCATCGGCCTCACCTACGAGGCGGAAGCCGAGAACATCACCGTGCGGGAGATCATCGACCGCGTGCTGAACACCGTCGAAGTGCCATAGGACAAGGAAGAGGAGGCCATGCAGGGGGCACGGATGCCGCCTGTCCCCGCCTCCTGCCGACTGGACATGAGCACTGCCCAACATACCAAGGACCTCATCCGGAAGGTGCGGCTGATCGAGCTGAAGACGCGCGGCCTGAGCGACCACATCTTCAGCGGCGAGTACCACAGCGCCTTCAAGGGGCGGGGCATGGCCTTCAGCGAGGTGCGCGAGTACGTGCCGGGCGACGAGGTGCGCACCATCGACTGGAACGTGACCGCGCGGCTGGGGCATCCCTACATCAAGGTCTTCGACGAGGAGCGCGAGCTGACGGTGATGCTGGTGGCCGACGTGAGCGGCAGCGGCGAGTTCGGCACGGAGCACCAGCTCAAGCGCGAGCTGATCACCGAGGCCTGCGCCACCATCGCCTTCAGCGCCATCCAGAACAACGACAAGGTGGGCCTCATCCTCTTCAGCGACCAGGTGGAGCTCTTCATCCCCCCGAAGAAGGGACGCGGCCACATCCTGCGCATCGTGCGCGAGCTGCTCGAGTTCCGCCCCACGCACAAGGGCACCGACGTCACCGGCGCCCTGAAGTACCTGAACAGCGTGATCAAGAAACGCAGCATCGCCTTCCTCATCAGCGACCTGCTGGACGAAGGCTATGAGGACGCGCTGAAGATCGCCAACCGCAGGCACGACCTCGTGGTGCTGCGCACCACCGACCCGCGCGAGCTGGAGCTGCCCGACATGGGCCTGGTGCAGTTCGTGGACCCCGAGACCGGGGAGGCCCGCTGGGTGAACACCGCCAGCCGGGGCGTGCGCGAGCATTACCGCGTGCAGGCGCTGAAGCACCAGGCCCGCACGCGCGACGCGCTCCGCCGCGCCGGCGTGGACCATGCCGTGATCGGCACGCGCGAAGGCTATGTGCGCCCCCTGATGAACCTGTTCCGCCAGCGCGACTGATGCACAAGCTCCTGTCCCTCGCCCTGCTCGTGCTCGCCGCCCCGGCGTCGGCCCAGGAGGTGCGGCCCCTGGCCACGCTGGACAGCGCCAGCATCCTCATCGGCCAGCAGGCGCACGTGGACCTGCGCGTGAGCTACCGCGTGGACCAGGGCGCCACGCCGGCGATCGAATGGCCGGCCATCGCCGACACGCTCACCGCGCACATCGCCGTGGTGCACGACAGCCACGTGGACACCGTGGCCCCGCAGAAGGACAAGGACCCGTACCTGCTGGAGCAGACGCGCACCCTCACCATCACCTCGTGGGACAGCGGCTACTGGGCCATCCCGCCGTTCGTGTTCGTGATCGATGGCGACACCGTGGGGACGAACGCACTGCTGCTCACGGTGAACACGGTGGACGTGGACACCACGAAGGCCTTCCGCGACATCAAGGAGATCTACGAGGTGCCCTTCCGCTGGACCGACTGGCTGCGCGAGCATTGGCCGTGGATCGCGGGCGGTGCGGCCGCCCTGGCGGTGCTGGCCGGGACGATCGTCCTCCTGGTGCGGCGCGCACGCCGGCCGAAGCCCAAGCGCACGGTACAGGAGCCGGAGAAACCGCTGCACGTGCGCACCCTGCTGGCCCTGGAGGACCTGGACCGGAAGAAGCTCTGGCAGCAGGGCCTCACGAAGCAGTACCATACCGACCTCACCGACATCCTCCGCGGCTACGTGGAGGAGCGCTTCGGCGTGCAGGCCATGGAGCTCACCACGGACGAGCTGATGGGCGCGCTGAAGCTGAGCGCCATGGGCGCCGCCCAGCGGGAGCAGCTGGGCAACCTCCTCCGCCTGGCGGACATGGTGAAGTTCGCCAAGTGGGCGCCGCTGCCCGCCGAGAACGAGCAGATGATGGCCGGCGCCATCAAGCTGGTGACCGATACCACCGAACAACGCCCCGATGCGCCCCACGCGTGACCTGATCGTGCTGCTGGTGTGGCTGGTGCTGGTGCACGCGGCCACGGCCGCCGCCTTCTGGTGGCTGCGGCACCGGTACGAGCTGGCCTCGCCGCGCCTGCTCTGGCTCCTGTTGCTGGTGCCGCTGCTGAGCGCCTGGTACGTATGGCGCCGGAACAAGCGGCGCCCGCGCGCCACGCTGAGCACGCTGGCCGCCCTGCGCAAGGGACCCATCGACCTGGTGGCCCGGCTGCGCCACCTGCCCTTCGCGCTCGGCCTCCTCGGCCTGGCCCTGCTCATCCTCGCCATGAGCCGCCCGCAGAGCAAGGACAGCTGGCAGGACGTGACGCATGACGGCATCGATATCATGATCGCCATGGACTTCAGCGCGAGCATGCTGGCCAAGGACTTCAAGCCCGACCGCCTGCAGGCCGCGCGCGACGTGGCCATGCGCTTCATCGACGACCGGCCCAACGACCGCATCGGGCTGGTGGTGTACGAGGGCGAGGCCTTCACCCAATGCCCGCTGACCACGGACCACGCCGTGCTGAACGACCTCTTCCGCCAGGCCCGCTCGGGCATGATCAACGGCGGCACGGCCGTGGGCATGGGCCTGGCCACGGCGATCAACCGCCTGCGCGAAAGCGACAGCAAGAGCAAGGTGATCATCCTCCTCACCGACGGAGTGAACAACGCCGGCACCATCCAGCCGCTGGACGCCGCCCAGATCGCCGAACAGCTCGGCATCCGCGTGTACACCATCGGCGTGGGTACGCAGGGGCGGGCGCTCTCGCCGGTGGCCATCTACCCCAACGGGCAGTACAAATACGACTACGTGGACGTGCAGATCGACGAGGACATGATGCGGCAGGTGGCCGAGATGACCGGCGGCCGCTACTTCCGCGCCACGGACGAGAAGAAGCTGCGCGGCATCTACCAGGAGAT
>JAFDZF010000195.1 GCA_018267055.1 Bacteroidota bacterium | reverse complement strand
GACGATGAGCTGACCGTCCGCACGACGATCCCCGCGCCGCCCTCGGTGCGCATCGCGTTCACGTACGAGGTGCGCAATGCCGCCGGTGTCCTCCTCACCGAAGCGTCCACCACGCTGGTGTTCATCGACCGTGCCACGGGCCGCCCGATGCGTGCGCCGGTGGAGCTGCTGCGCGCGCTCGCGCCCTTCTTCGCTTGAGCACGAGACGCGCCCGTTCCGTTACGCCTCCACCACGATCCCCGCTTCGCGCCACCGCCGCACGCAGGCTTGCCCGGCTTCGCGCGGGACGGCCACCGTCAGCACGCAGGGCTCGCCCAACGCCACCTGCAGCACTTCGCCGTCGTGCTCCAGCACGTCGCGCTTCACCACCCCCAGCTGCGCATAGGTGCAGGTGACGCGCAGGGTGGACCGCAGCACCCGCTCCACGACGAGGCCCTTCGCCAAGGCATCGCGCGCGGCATCGGCGTACGCATGCACGAGCCCCGCCTTGCCGAGCAGCGTGCCCCCGAAGTAGCGCACCACCACCACGGCGGCGAAGGTGAGCGACGTGCCTTGCAGCTGCCGCAGGATCGGCCGTCCCGCCGTGCCCGCAGGTTCCCCCGCGTCGCTGGCGCGCGTGCGCTCCCCCGCTTCGCCGAGCACCCAGGCATAGCAGACGTGCCGTGCCGCCGGATGCGCCTTCGCGATGGCGGCGCAACGCTCCTTGAACGCAGGCTCGTCGGCGATGGGGAAGGCGTGGGCGATGAACTTGCTCGCCTTCTCGCGGTAGAGGCCTTCGCTGTCGGCCGAGAGGGTGCGGTAGCGGTCCATCGCTCACACGTGCGCCGCGAGGATGCAGGCCATGGCGGCGATCGACACGGCGATGCCGGCCCATTGCACCCGGCCGATGCGCTCGCGCAATACCAGCATGGACGCGATGGCCCCGATGAGGATGACGCCGATGTTCAGGAGCGGGAACACGCTGCTGGCGGGCAGGCCGCTCGACGCCAGCGCCCGCACGGTGAGGTAGATGCACCCGTAGTTGAGGCACCCCAGCACCGCTCCGCCGATCAGCACGTCGCGTCGGGCGAGCGCGCGCTGCTCCCCG
Organism: Bacteroidota bacterium; assembly: GCA_018267055.1. Classification (GTDB taxonomy): domain Bacteria; phylum Bacteroidota; class Bacteroidia; order Flavobacteriales_F; family PHOS-HE28; genus PHOS-HE28. The sequence goes on along the minus strand of JAFDZF010000195.1, from coordinate 47,258 downwards.
CGCACCAGCAGCGCCAGGAGGCCGAAGACCGCGGCGAAGCCGAACACCAGCGTGGGGAAGACCGCTTCGGTCAGGGGCGTGATGCGCGTGCGCTGCGCGGCGTTCAGCAGGATGTCGCTGAAGGCATTGCCGAAGAACAGCACGGCCGGCAGCCAGAGGGAACGGCCTTGTGTCCCGCTCCGCGGCCAGCTCGCGAGCGCCACGCCCACCAGCGCCAACGCGATGCCCGTCCAGCCCAGCGCCCCCGGCCGCTCCCGGAACACCAGCACCGTCACCAGCACCGTGAGGCCGAGCCCCATCTTGCTCGCCACGGTGGTGGGCGCCACGCCGATGCGCTGGGTGGCGTACGCCATGAGGTAGAAGAGGCCGATGAACACGGCCGCCTGCACCACGGCGGGCAGCCAGAGCAGCCCCAGGTCGCCCGCTCCCCACGGGCGGGAATAGAGGACGCCGAACGCGCAGGCCACGGCGTAGTTCACCACGATGGCCGGCAGCAGCGGGATCGTGCGCCGCTCGAAGAGCTTGAACAGGAAGAACAGCGCCGTGGTGAACAGCGCGGCGAGGATCACCAGGCCCATGTGTCGTCCGGTGCGTCGGTGCGGGTGAAGAGGTCGATGCGGTCCGTGCCGCTGGCGAACGAACGGCACGGTGCCAGCGGCAGGGTGGGAGCGGGCGTCCCCGCGCCGAAGGTGACGGTGCCCGTGATCACCCGGGCCTCGTCCCACAGGCCGCGCCGGATGAAATGATGCAGGAGCTCGCCGCCGCCTTCCACCAGGACAGAGCGCACTTCCCGGCGGTGCAGCTCGCGCAAGGTGGCATCCAGGGGATCATCCCCGGGGGCGACGAGGTGCTGCTCGGCGGCGATGCCGGCGCGCTGCGCGGAGGTGATCAGGAGCGTGGGCGGGGCACCATCATACACATGCGATGCGGCCGGGGTGATGCCCTGGCGGTCGAGCACCACGCGCAGGGGATCGCGGCCCGACACGTGCCGCACCGTCAGGTGCGGATCGTCGTTCACCACGGTGCGGGCGCCCACCAGGATGGCGGCCTCCTCGCTGCGCCAGCGGTGCACAAGAACGTCGGTGCCGGGCGAGCTGATGCGCTGGGGACCGCGCCCTTCGCGCGATCCCGACCGGTCCAGGAAGCCGTCGATGGAGCGCGCCCACTTCAACACGACGTACGGCCGCTGCTGCTCGAACGCGGTGATGAAGCGCCGGTCCAGCCAGCGGCATTCCGCCTCACGCACGCCGGTGCGGACCTCGATGCCCGCCGCGCGCAGCCGTTCGATGCCCCGGCCCGCGACGAGCGGGTTCGGGTCGAGGCAGCCGACGACGACGGTGCGCACGCCGCGGGCGATCAGCAGGTCGGTGCAGGGCGGCGTCCGCCCATGGTGCACACAGGGCTCCAGCGACACCACCATCACCGCGTCCGCGGGGACGGGGCCTTCCCCGAAGGCGCGCAGGCATTCCACCTCGGCGTGGGGGCCGCCGGCCGCCCGGTGCCAGCCTTCCGCCAGCACCCGGTCGCCCTGGACGAGCACCGCGCCCACCATAGGGTTGGGCTGTACGCTGCCGGCCCCGTTGCGGGCCAGCCGGATGCAGCGCTGCATCGCCTGGGCATCGTCCATGGCGCGAAGATGCGCCGGATCCGTGCCCGTCCCTCACCTTTGCATCCATGTCGATACGGGTGGCGGCGAACACGGTGGAGGCGGTCCTGGACCAGTACCATGCGGACCTGGATCCGCTCTATGCGCGGAGCGAGGTGCGCGCGATCGTCTGCGCGGTGTTCTTCGCCGGGCTGCGCTGGGAGGCGGCGGACGTGATGCTGAACCGTACGGCCTCGCTGAGCGAATCGGAGCTGCTGAAGGTGTACCTGCCGCTCAAGCGCCTGCGCACCGGGGAGCCGCTGCAGTACGTGCTGGGGCAGGTGGAGTTCCGCGGACTGACGCTGGTGGTGGACCCGCGGGTGCTCATCCCGCGCCCCGAGACGGAGGAGCTGGTGGACCTCATCGTCCGCCAGCGGGTCAAGGCGCCCGGCCGCATCATCGACATCGGCACCGGCAGCGGCTGCATCGCGCTGGCCCTCAAGAAGGCCTTCCCCGGCGCACGCGTCACCGGCATCGACCTCAGCGCCGATGCCCTCGACGTGGCCCGCGCCAACGGCGAGCGCAACGCCCTCGACGTGGAGTGGGTGCAGGCCGACGCGCTCACGCTGGACCTGCCCGCGGCGATCGGCGATCCGACGGCGGGCGGCACCATCCTCGTGAGCAACCCGCCTTACGTGCCGCGTTCCGAGGAGCAGGAGCTGGCGCCGAACGTCCGCGCCCACGAGCCGCACCTGGCCCTGTTCGTGGACGATGCCGATCCGCTGCTCTTCGCCCGCACCATCGGCACGAAGGCCGTGCAGGCCATGCGCACCGGCGATTCCCTGTGGCTCGAAGGGCACTACCTGCACACCCTGCCCACCCTGGGGCTGATGCGCTCGCTGGGCTTACCGCACGTGCACATGACCCGCGACCTCAGCGGCCAGCCCCGCTTCATCCACGCCGTGAAATGAGCACCGAAAAGGACCGCGAGCAGGCCGTCCGGCGCATCGCCCACCTCCGCGACGAGCTGGAACGGCACAACCACCTCTATTACGTGGAGGCCGCGCCCGAGATCAGCGACCAGGCCTTCGACCGGATGATGAAGGAGCTGGAGGAGCTGGAGCGGCAGTGGCCCGAGCTGGCCTCGCCCAACAGCCCCACCCAGCGCGTCGGCGGCGACATCACCAAGCAGTTCGTCACGGTGGCGCACCGCTTCCCCATGCTGTCGCTGAGCAACAGCTACGGCCAGGACGAGGTGGCGGAGTTCGTGCGCCGCGTGGAGAAGGAGGTGGGTCGCACGCTGTACGCCATGGAACTGAAGTACGACGGCGTGGCCATCAGCCTCACCTACAAGGAGGGCGAGCTGGCGCGCGGCGTCACCCGCGGCGACGGGGAGAAGGGCGAGGACATCACGGCCAACGTGCGCACGGTGCGGTCCATTCCCCTGAAGCTGCGCGGCGACTACCTGCGCGATTTCGAGGTGCGCGGCGAGATCCTCTTCATGCGGGCGCAATTCGAGAAGCTCAACGCCCAGCGCGAGGCGGAAGGCGAGGAGCGGTACGCCAACCCGCGCAACACCGCGGCGGGCACGCTGAAGCAGCAGGACCCGAAGGCCGTGGCCAAGCGGGGGCTGGACAACTTCATCTATACCCTGGCCGCCGACCGGCCGCCCACCCGCAGCCACTACGAGAACATCCTCAAGTGCCGGGAGTGGGGGTTCCGGACGCCGGACCCGAAGCGCCGCTTCATCGAGCGCACCGATTCCCTGGAAGGCATCCTGGACTTCATCGCCCATTGGGACAAGCACCGCCATGCGCTGGAGATGGACATCGACGGCGTGGTGATCAAGGTGGACAACCTGGACATCCAGGCCGAGCTGGGGCTCACGGCGAAGAGCCCGCGCTGGGCCATCGCCTACAAGTTCCAGGCGGAGCAGGCGCTCACCCGCCTGAACGACGTGCAGTTCAATGTGGGCCGCACCGGCGCCGTCACCCCCGTGGCCCTGCTGGAACCGGTGCTGCTCGCGGGCACCACCGTGAAGCGCGCCTCGGTGCACAACGCCGACCAGATCGCCAAGCTCGACCTGCACTTCGGCGACCTGGTGCAGGTGGAGAAAGGAGGGGAGATCATCCCGAAGATCACCGGGGTGGACCTGAAGCAGCGCCCTCCCGGCGCGAAGCCGGTGATGTACCCGGAGAACTGCCCGGAGTGCGGCACACCGCTCGTGCGGGATGAAGGGGAGGCACAGCACTACTGCCCCAATGAGCACGCCTGCCCGCCGCAGATCACCCGGCGCATCGAGCACTTCGTATCGCGCAGGGCCATGGACATCGGCGGGCTGGGCGGCGAAACGGTGGAGGAGCTTTTCCGCGCCGGCCTGGTGCACAACGTGGCCGACCTGTATGACCTGACCAGGGAGCAGCTGCTCGGCCTGGGCAAGGGCTGGGGCGAGAAGAGCGCGCAGCAGGTGATCGACGGCATCGCGGCCAGCAAGGCCATCCCCTTCGAGCAGGTGCTCTTCGCCCTGGGCATCCGGCACGTGGGCGAAACGGTGGCAAAGAAGATCGCCCGCGGGGTCACCGACATCGACCGGCTGATGGCGATGACGCCGCTGGAGCTGGTGGCCGTGGACGAGGTGGGCGGGGTGATCGCCGAGAGCATCGCGGACTTCTTCGCGGTGGAGGGCAACCGCCGCATCGTGGAGCGCCTGCGGGCCGCGGGCCTGCGCTTCGCCATCGACCCCGCGCAGCAGAGGCCCGTGGGCGACAAGCTGAAGGGCTTGAGCTTCGTGGTGTCGGGCGTGTTCGAGGGCTTCAGCCGCGACAGCATCAAGGAGGCCATCGAGGGGAACGGAGGGAAAGTGAGCGGATCGATCAGCAAGAAGACGAGCTTTGTGGTCGCCGGAGCCGACATGGGCCCTGCCAAACGGGCCAAGGCCGATGAGCTGGGCGTGAAGGTGATCGGCGAGGACGAGCTCAGGCGGATGATCGAAGCATGAAACTGTTCGACCGCATCAAGGAATGGCTGGGCAGGCGCACCCTGCTCCGCGAGACACTGCCCGACCGCCGGCCGGTGGCCAAGAACCTGGCCCAGTCGGGCAAGGTCGGCATCGTGTACCTGGCCACCGATGAGCCGGCCCATACCCACGTGCGCAACTACGTGAAGCGGATCAAGGAGGAGCTGGGCATCCACCGCATCATGGTGCTGGGCTATTTCGACGGCAAGGACCTGCCCAACTACCTGCATCCCAAGCTCCACTTCGATGCCTTCACCCAGAAGGAGCTCAACTGGTACCGCATCCCGCACGGCAACACCGTGCAGAACTTCATCGCCGAGGAGCACGACGTGCTGATCGACCTCACCCTGGAGGACTACCTGCCCATCCAGTACCTCGTGGCCAAGAGCAAGGCCCGCTTCAAGGTGGGCCGCATGAGCGACAGCAATGCCCGCTTCCTCGACATGATGATCGATACCGCCGGCGCGAACAGCCTCTCGCAGCTGATCGCCAACGTGGACCGCTACCTGATGATGATCAACGCGAAGCCCGAGCCTTCGCTGAACTGAAACCCCTGCAGGAACGAACCCGCCGCCCGCACTGAAGACCGGGCGGCCCCGACACACAATGGACGAACGATTCCGTGGCCTCGGCGTGGCCCTTGTAACGCCTTTCCGCGCCAATGGCGCCATCGACCATGCCGCACTGGAGAAGGTGATCGAGCACCAGATCACCGGCGGGGTGGACTACCTGGTGGTGATGGGCACCACCGGTGAAAGCGTGACCCTCTCCGCCGAGGAGAAGAAGCTGGTGCTGTCCGAGGCCATCGAGCTGGTGCGCAACCGCATCCCCGTCGTGCTCGGCATCGGCGGCAACAACACCGCCGAGGTGGTGGCCCAGCTGGAGAGCTACGACCTGAGCGGCGTGGACGGCATCCTCAGTGTGAGCCCCTACTACAACAAGCCCACGCAGGAGGGCATCTACCAGCACTATCGCGCCCTGGCCCAGGCCAGCCTGCTGCCCATCCTGCTCTACAACGTGCCCGGCCGCACCATGAGCAACATCACGGCCGAGACCACCCTGCGCCTGGCGCGCGATTTCAAGAACATCGTCGGCATCAAGGAGGCCAGCGGCAACCTGGACCAGATCGCGACCATCCTGAAGCACCGCCCCGCCGACTTCCTGGTGATCAGCGGCGACGACGCGCTCACCCTGCCCATCCTGGCCCTGGGCGGCGACGGGGTGATCAGCGTGGTGGGCAATGCCCTGCCGGCGGAGTTCAAGACCCTGGTGCATGCCGCGATGAAGGGCGACCTGGCCACGGCCCGCACCGAGCACTTCAAGCTGCTGGAGCTGATGACCTACCTCTTCCTGGAAGGCAATCCCGGCGGCATCAAGGAGGCCCTGAAGGTGCTCGGCCTGTGCGAGAACCACCTGCGCCTGCCGCTGGTGCCGGTGGGCGAGGCCACGGCGAAGAAGATCTACGGCGCGCTCGCCGACGCGGAAGTGGTGAAGCTGTAGTGTCCGGGAAGCTGGATCCCTACTTCAAGTTGACGATGCCCAGCTTGAAGTAGGTCACGGTCCCGCCCTCGATCTCCAGTTCACCTCTGAGCGTCCATGCGCTGAGGTCCAGCGCCTCCTGAGGCAGATGATCGGTCATCATCATGCCGGGGCCGACTTCGTACGGCTCACCCTCGGCGCTGAAGCCCATGGCGGTCAGTTCCTTCAGCAGGCGCTGGAAGGTGGCCTCGTCGTAGCAGGCGATATGGAAGGTCGGCACGGCATCCGGCCCGGCTTGGCGCGGGGGTAGGGTGATGCCGAGCTCCGGCGTCAGCTCATCGGCCGCGGCATCGGCAGGCAGGAAGATCACGGTGGTGGCGCCGCCTTCGTCCAGGGAGTCCGCCGCGACATAGCCCTTTTGCGTCGCGGAACGGGCGAAGCAGGGCAGGTCGCGGCAGGTGCTCGCTCCGATCAGGTCCTTCACGGTGATGGCCTGCGCAGCGGCCGGTGCGGTCAGCAGGGCCGTGAACGCGGCCAAGAGGAACGTGCGAAGGGGATGCATGGGGCGAAGATGCGTGATACCGGTCCAGGTCCGCTGCCGCCGGTCCGGTCCTGGGAAGAGAAAAGGGGCCCGAAGGCCCCTTTTCCACGGACACCGACGTCGTCCTGTTCTTATTTCACCTTGTCCACGATGGCCTTGAAGCCATCGGCATCGCTGAAGGCGATCTCCGCCAGGGCCTTGCGGTCCAGCGTGATGTTGTTCTTCTTCAGCTTGTCCATGAACGTGCTGTACGTCATGCCATGGAGGCGGGTGGCCGCGTTGATGCGCTGGATCCAGAGCGCGCGGAACTCGCGCTTCTTCAGTTTGCGGCCGTCATAGGCGTGGGAGAAGCCTTTCTCCACCGTATTGACGGCGACCGTCCAGACGTTCTTGCGGCGTCCGAAATTCCCTTTGGCCAGCTTCAGCACCTTCTTGCGGCGGGCGCGGCTGGCGACCTTGTTCTTACTGCGAGGCATTGTCTTCTTGTTTTTCGGGCGTCAGCGTCCGGCTTCGGTGAGCGGCTCTTTCGTGCTGGACGTCCTGGTTGAGTTCCGCCGTGTACCGGGCGGAAAAACGGTCCTTACTTCAAGAGGTCGAGAATGGCCTTCTCGTCGCGGCTGTGCACCAGGGCCGTCTTGGCCAGGTTGCGCTTCCGCTTCTTGTGCTTCTTGGTGAGGATGTGGTTGTGGAACGCTTGCTTGCGTTTCACCTTGCCGGTGCCGGTCAGCTTGAACCGCTTCTTGGCGCCGGACTTCGACTTCATCTTGGGCATGGCTTCTCTCTGTTGTCGGTCGTCGGTGTGCGTTGGAGCGACGGGGATGCCGTCCGCTACTTTTTCTTTTTCGGGATGATGTACATCATCATGCGCTTGCCCTCGAGCTTGGGCATGCTTTCCACCACGCCCACCTCCTCGAGGTCCTGGGCGAACTTCAGCAGCAGGATCTCGCCCCGCTCCTTGAACACGATGGTGCGGCCCTTGAAGAACACGAAGGCCTTCACCTTGTGCCCTTCCTCGAGGAACTTCTTGGCGTGCTTCAGCTTGAAATTGAGATCGTGCTCGTCCGTGTTCGGGCCGAAGCGGATCTCCTTCATCTCCACCACCGTCTGCTTCGCCTTGATCTCCTTCTGCTTCTTCTTGAGGTCGTAGAGGAACTTCTTGTAGTCGACGATGCGGCACACCGGGGGATCGGCCGAGGGGCTGATCTCCACCAGGTCGAGCCCTTTCTCCTGTGCCAGGCGCAAAGCCTGCTCGAAGGGGTACACGCCCTGCTCGATGCCTTCGCCCACCACGCGCACCTGGCTCACCCCGTAGATGCGGGTATTGATCCGGTGCGGGTCCTCTTTGATGACCCGCCCACGGTTGGGGCGTGGAGGCCGCGGCGGGCGCGGCGGCATGGGACGATAGGGGGGGCGTGTGGCCAAGCGGGAAGGGTTGGTGTCTAAAGGGTGTTCGGGCGTCAGATACCGGCCATCTGTTGGGCGATGCGGGCGTCCACCAGTTCCTTGAACTGGACCGGGGTCATGGCCCCCAGGTCGCCATGGGCTTGTTCGCGTACGCTCACGGTACCGGCTTCTGCTTCTTTTTCCCCGATGATGAGCATGAACGGGACCTTGGCCAGCTCCGCATCGCGGATCTTGCGGCCGATCTTCTCGTTCCGTTCGTCAACGGAGGCGCGAATATCGTGAGTTTTCAGCAACTCCGTGACGGCCTGCGCCTTGTCCACGAATTTGTCGCTGATGGGGAGCACGATGGCCTGCTCCGGGGTGAGCCACAGGGGGAACTTCCCGGCGGTGTGCTCGATGAGCACGGCGATGAAGCGCTCCAGGCTGCCGAAGGGCGCGCGGTGGATCATCACCGGGCGGTGGCGGCCGTTGTCGCTGCCCACGTATTCCAGCTCGAACCGCTCGGGCAGGTTGTAGTCCACCTGGATGGTGCCCAGCTGCCAGCGGCGGCCCAGGGCGTCCTTCACCATGAAGTCCAGCTTGGGGCCGTAGAAGGCCGCCTCGCCGTATTCCACCACGGTGCGCAGGCCCCGCTCGGCGGCGGCCTCGATGATGGCCTGCTCGGCCTTGTTCCAGTTGTCCTCGCTGCCGATGTACTTGCTGCGGTCCACCTGGTCGCGCAGGCTGATCTGGGCCTCGTAGTGCTCGAAGCTCAGGGCCCTGAACACCAGCAGCACCAGGTCGATCACCTTCATGAACTCCTCCTTCACCTGGTCGGGGCGGCAGAAGAGGTGGGCGTCGTCCTGCGTGAAGCCGCGAACCCGCGTGAGGCCGTGCAGCTCGCCGCTCTGCTCATAGCGGTACACCGTGCCGAACTCGGCCAGGCGCAGCGGCAGGTCCTTGTAGCTGCGCGGGCGGCTGGCGAAGATCTCGCAGTGGTGCGGGCAGTTCATCGGCTTCAGCATGAACTCCTCGCCCTCCTGCGGGGTGGTGATGGGCCGGAAGCTGTCCTTGCCGTACTTCTCCCAGTGCCCGCTGGTCACATAGAGCTGCTTGCCCCCGATGTGCGGGGTGGCCACTTGCTGGTAGCCGTCGCGCTCCTGCGCGTTCTTCATGAAGTTGATGAGCCGCTCGCGCAGCGCCGTGCCCTTGGGCAGCCAGAGCGGCAGGCCCGCGCCCACCTTCTCGCTGAAGGTGAACAGGTCCAGCTCCTTGCCCAGCTTGCGGTGGTCGCGCTTCTTCGCCTCCTCCAGCAGCGCCAGGTGGTCGTCCAGCTCCTTCTGCTTGGGGAAGGTGATGCCGTAGAGGCGGGTGAGCTGCTTGCGCTTCTCGTCGCCGCGCCAGTATGCCCCGGCCATGCTGAGCACCTTCACCGCCTTGATGGGCGAGGTGTCGGGTAGGTGGGGACCGCGGCACAGGTCGGTGAAGTCCCCTTGCGTGTAGAAGGTGATGGAACCGTCCGGCAGGTCCTGGAGCAGCTCCAGCTTGTATTCGTCGCCCTTTTGGGTGAAGTACGCGATGGCGTCGGCCTTGCTCACCTCCTTGCGGGTGAAGACCTCCTTCTTCGCGGCGAGCTCCTTCATCTTGGCCTCGATGGCCGCGAAGTCGCCTTCGCCCACGGCCCGGTCGCCGAAGTCCACGTCGTAGTAGAACCCGTTCTCGATGGGGGGGCCGATGCCGAACTTGGTGCCGGGGTAGAGCGCCTCCAGCGCCTCGGCCATCAGGTGGGCCGAGCTGTGCCACAGGGTGGCCTTGCCTTCGGCATCGTTCCAGGTGAGCAACTGCAGGGTGCAGTCGCCGGGCAGCGGCCGGCCCGCATCGCGCACCTCGCCGTTCACCTTGGCGGACAGCACGTTGCGCGCCAGGCCTTCACTGATGCTCCGGGCCACGTCCATGGCCGAAACACCCTCCTCATACTGGCGGACGCTCCCGTCCGGCAGGGTCACATTGATCTTCATCGGTTCGCTCCAGCTGCCCTACGAGCGGCAGGCAAAAGGGCCGCGAAGATAACGGATGGGCCGTGTTCCCGGCGGGCCTACCCGCCTGCCTTAGAGCCGCTTGAGGTAATGGAAGCCCCGGGCGTGGAACCCATTGCGGTAGTAGAACCGGTGGGCCTGGAAGTTCTCCACGTAGGCGTCGAGCATCAGCAGGCGGCAGCCCTCGCGCCGCGCTTCTTCCGCCATCCGGTCCACCAGCCGCTCGCCCACGCCCTGGCCGCGGTGCGCCTCGTCCACGATGAAGTTGTCGATCTCCAGGCACTTCCCGGAGTACAGCTTGTGCCCGATCCAATACCCGCTGAGGCCGATGCACGCTTCCCCCTCGAACGCCGCCACCTGGAAGTAGTTGTGCGGCACCATCTCGCGCAGCAGCGCGCCGTAGGCCTCGGGCGACAGGTCGGGCGTGAGCTGCACCACCAGCCGCCAGTGCGGCAGCATCTCTTCCACGGTGGTGAGCTTGCGCAGCGTGATCGCCATGGCCCCGACGGTCACCGCAAAGGAACGGACCCGTCCGGAAAGCGGAAGCGCCCGGGATACGGGCGCTTCCGGTGGAGGATGGTCCCCGGGATCAGAACTTATAGGCCAGGCCGATGTTCAGGTACGAGATGCCGTAGCCCAGCTCCAGCAGGCCGGCGAAGTTGTCGGAGAAGTAGTACCGCCCGCCGAGGTAGAGCGAGAGGCTGAGGTAACTGTTGGACCCCTCGGAGTAGCCGAAGCCGTAGGGGTAGTCGGACTTGTCCTTGAACGAAAGGGCGTTGTAGGCCAGCATCAGGCCACCATAGGTGTCCAGCTGGGGCACGCCGTGCCAGTCGTTGTAGTGGTAGGCACCGCGCAGGCCGAGGATGGTGTAGCTCCAGCTATAGTCGTAGTGGTACGGGTAGCCCGCATAGCGCCAGTCGGACTTGTAGCTCAGGTGCTTGTAGCCGAGGAAGCCGCCCAGGCCGAGGGTGCCGGGACCCACGTCCAGGCCGGAGCCCTTCTCATAGAAGAGGCCGATGGCCGGGGTCTGGGAGGAGTAGGAGCTGTAGGCGCCGTAGTGCCCGCCGATGCCGAGCATGAGGCCCGCCACGTTGTCGCCTTTTTGGAACTGGGCGGAGACCGTGGAAGTGGCGAAGGCCAGTGCCAATGCACCGGTGGTTTTCAGGAGAGGAAGAGCGCGCATGGAACGTCAGGTTGGTCCAGGGCGCAAAGATGGGAAGTGTCCGGATAGCCGGGCCCCGGATGTGACGGCCGTTCTCCGCACCGCAAGTCAATGACGCGCGCGCAGCAACGTCACGTGGCCGGATCCCGTGACGGGGCCTTCCGGTACCTCGTTCGGCGCCAGGGTCCAGAAGTAGGTGCCGTCCGGCGCCGGGCTCCCGCTCATGCGGCCGTCCCAGCCCTGGCGCAGGTCCGCCGTGGTGAACACCACCTGTCCCCATCGGTTGCGCACCGTCAGGCGGAAGCCGCCCCGGACATCGGCCAGCGATCGGAAGCGATCGTTCACGCCGTCGTCGTCCGGGGTGAACACGTTCGGCATGACCGGGATCCCGGACGCGCCCACGATGATCCTCACCCAGGCGGTATCGCTGCATCCGCCGGCATCGCTCACGATCAGGTAGGCATCGTATGCGCCGGCGGCCGTGTAGGTGAAGCTGGTGGAGGGCGCGTCGGTGATGACGGTCCCGTCCAGCACCCATTGGATGGTCTGCCCTGGGGAGGGGGGCGTCGTGTTCACGAAATGGACGAGCAGGGGGGCTTCGCCCTCGGTCGGGTCCGCGGTGAACGTGGCCTCCGGGCTTTCCGATCCGATGGGATGGTGCAGCACGATGCAGCTGTCGCCCGAGCTGAAACGGAACTGGTAGTCGCCCGTGCCCAGGCCCAGGTCGGAAACAGGGAGCACCGTGGCGGTCTCCCCGACCAGGGCGACCCCGTTCCGGTACCACTGGAACTGCGTGGCGTCCGCTTGCGGGAAAGCCTCCAGGACCATGTCGTCCGCGCACAGGGAGCCGCGGCCATCGATGCTGTTGGCGTTCCGCAACGTCAGCTTATCGAAGAAGAACCAGGCGTTGTTGAGCGAAGGCGGGTCCACGGTCGGATAATCCGTGGGGAGGACGCAGGGCGGGCCCAGCGCGATGGCCGTGATGTTCGCGGGGGACGTGAAGGTGAACCCCACGTGCGTCCAGGCGGTATCGGGTTGGTAGTGGACCGTGCCCAGTTCCACCCAGCCCGGCATCGTGCCCGGGCATTGCAAGGTGGGCGCAGGCAGGTCGGCGCAGTCCGTGGTGCCGAACAAGGTCAGGTCGAGCGCGCTGAACGGTGGTTCGGGGTTCCAGATCGCCAGGCCGTCATTGGCGGTGAAGGCCGATACGGACCAATCGAGCGAATAGGCCGAGTCCGCCAGCAGCGGCACGTCCAGGCAGGCACCGATGTATTCCTTCCAATCGTGGTCGGCGATGAGGGCGACGCAGCCGTCCCCGTCCGGGAAGGGCACCGGCGTGATCCCCGGGGCGAACCCGCAGGTATGGATGTAGTCCGTCGTTCCCCCATTGCCCGGCACCCATCCGTCCAGGCAGTTCATCTGGGCGAACCCCGACGGGCAGCAGGAGCGCTCCTCGAAGGAAGGGTTCGGCAGGTACGGCGGCCCGCTCGTTCGCACGCCCGTCCAGTGGCAGGCGCAGGCCGCGGTATCGTTCAGATCGATCAGGCCGTTGCCGTCGTCATCGATGCCGTTGTCGCAGGTCTCCTGGGCGAAAAGGCCGCCGGACCATGCAGCGAAGGCCATCCACATCAGCTTGCTCATGATGAAGGGGCGGTGTGGGATCAGCGCAGGACCGTGACGTGCCCGAGGAGCTCGTGGCCGAAATGGGCCAAGGGGTCCTTGGCCCGGAGGGACCAGACGTAGACGTCGCTCTTCGCATCCTGGCCACCGATGCGGCCGTCCCATGCGGCATGGGCATCGGTGGTGGACCACACCACCTGGCCCCAGCGGTCGAACACCCGCAGCTCATAGCTCTCCGGAAGGAGGTCGTCCCACACGGGGCGCCAGTGGTCGTTCGTCTCGTCACCGTCGGGCGTGAAGCTGTTCGGGACGTGGATGCTGAACATGCCGGCCACCACGATGGTGGTGAAGAGGGTATCGGTGCACCCGGCCGCATTGGTCACGATCAGCCGCACCGGGTATTCCCCGGGCGCGCCGGCCGGGAATACCACGACAGGGGATGACAGCGTGTCCGTGGGAGGTGTCCCGCCGGTGAAGTCCCACGCCCAGGCGATCACGTCCGGGCTGCTGGAGGCCGCTGAGAACGCCACTTCGGTGTGGAACACGTCCGGCGCTTCCGGGCTGAACGTGAAGCCGGCCTCCGGCGAGGGGAGCACGGTGATGATGTCGTTGGCGGTGGTGTCGTCCACGCATCCCGCTGCGGAGGTCACTTGCAGGGTCACATCGTATATGCCCGGGGTCGTGTAGAGGTGGACCGGGTCGTTCCCGGTGGACGAGGTCCCATCGCCGAAATCCCAATGGACCTGGTCCGTCAATGCGGGGGCCGTCGTGTTCGTGAAGGCGACCGATAGGGGGGAGCAGCCTTCATCGGGCGTCCACGTGAACGCGGCTTCGGGCCGCGGGTCGGCCGCGATGTGGGTCTCCACGAACACGCATCCGCCCGCCGTGGTCACTTGCATGCGGTAGGTGCCCGTATCGGCCGCAAGCCCGGCGATGTGCAGCAGGCTGTCCGTGCTGCCCACCAGGGCCACGCCTTCGTGGAACCATTGCACGTCGGCGTCGTCGGCACCGGGATCGCCATGCAGGACCAGGTCGTGCCCGCACCAGGTGCCTGTGACCGTGATGGCGGGCGTGGGCTGGGTGATGGTCTCCGTGATGCCGACGCTGTCCACCCACATGTAGGGGAACATGAACTCGTTCGGGTCGAACATGTTGGCCGGCAGGGTGCACGACGGTCCCAGCAGGATCGCCGTGATGTCGGTGGTGGGCGTGAACGTGATCGTCACGGGTTGCCAGGCATGCAGGGGGGCGAAGTCCACCACCCCGAGGAGGACCGCATCCACCGGGCAAAGGATCGAACCGACCGGCAGCATGGAGCAGGACGCGGTGCCCCACAAGGCAAGCTGGGCCGGGCCCGCGTAGAACACCCCCAGGTCCGTGGTGGCCGATATGTCCTGGGATCCCATGGCCACATGTACGCGGAGCTCATAGTCATGGCCGGCTTCCAACGTGTCCAGCAGGCAGGTGCCGATCCGTTCCGTCCCACCGTCCGCGGCGGTGGAGAGCATGCCCATGCAGGCCTCGCCGTCGGGTATCGGCTGGGGGATCATTTGTACGCCCCAGGGGGCCTGCAGGTGGAAGTAGTCCGGCGAGGTCTGGTCCCCGGAGCCCCAGGCCACCGCACAGTCGTTCGGGCCGGCATTGCTCTGCAGGTAGGTCGGCAGGCAGTTGTGCGCCTCGAACGAGGGGTTGGGCACGAAGGAGGAGTTCCCGCCGGTGCCCGCAGGTGTGCAGGGGCAATCCACCACGTCGTTCAGGTCCACCAGCCCATCGCCGTCGTCATCGATGCCGTTGTCGCAGATCTCCTGGGCGTGCAGGCCGGACGCTGCGAGCAGGGAACAGAAGAGGAAGGCGAGGGGGTAGCGGTTCTTCTTCATGGTGGAGGATGTGCGGGGTGTGCGGGTGGGAGCGGTGCCTGACACTACTGTGACGAATGGTGGCCGCGGCCCGGATGCCTCTCCCGAGGGATGGACGGGGAAAGGCATGTCCAGCGCAGGGAACGGCGTCGCCGGCAGGAGCAACCTCCTCCGGTGGAAAACTGGTGCGTCGTGTGCGGCGCACGGCCTGCACGAGCATGATACGTTCGCACCATGCTCTTGAACTCCGAGGAGGTATCCAATGATCTCGGGGTGCTCGTGCTGCGCATCAGCGCCGCCGGCACCCTGTTCTGGCAGCACGGCTGGCCCAAGCTCATGCACTTCAGCGAGAAGGTGGACCACTTCTCCGATCCCATCGGGCTGGGACCGGCCTTCAGCCTGGTGCTGATCCTCATCGCCGAGGTGCTCTGCTCGGCCCTGGTGCTGCTGGGCCTGTGGACGCGCCTCACCACCATCCCGCCCATCATCGGCATGGCCGTGGCCGCTTTCCTGGCCCACGGCGACGATCCCTTCGCGAAGAAGGAACTGGCCGTGCTCTACATGGCGGCCTTCATCGCGCTCTTCTTCACCGGCAGCGGCCGGTTCAGCCTCGACCGCCTGAAGTTCCAGTAGGCGCCTCAGTGCAGCAGGAAGCCGAAGAGGATGCCGGCCACCGCCAGCACCACGAAGGCGAAGAAGTAGGGCACGAGCACCATGCCCGTTAGCAGCCCCGTGGCCCACCAGCGCTTGCGGTACACGCGGTGGAAGGCCAGCAGCAGGTAGACGATGGCTCCTGTCCACATCAGCCGCACCATCCAGGCCTGCGCCGCATCGGGCAGGATGAGCCCCAGCGCGGACACCAGCGAGAACAGGAGGAGGAAGGCCGTGTGCGTGTGGATGCTGAAGATGAGGTGCTCGTAGTAGAGCCGCTTCCGTGCGAACAGCACCTTCAGCAGCAAGGCGAAGAAGGGCATCAGGACGAACAGGAGGAGGGACAGCGACCGCGTGACCAGGTGCGTGATGTAGTCCAGGGCCTGCTCGCCGGTGGGCACGTGCAGCATGGCCACCAGGAACCGGCGCCGGAACCAGTTCGGCTCCGGATTGCCCATGGCCACGAGCAGCGAATCGAGCTCGGCGTTCGTGGGCTCGCCCGGGCGTTCGAGAAAAGCGGTCTTGTCCGCGTCCGAAAGCGTATAGATCAGGCTGGACCCGGCATCCTCCTCTTCACGCGCGCTGTCGTTGCGCTGCACGGTGGCATGGACGCTGTCCTGCACCGCCTCCTCCTGGACGCGCGCCGGCGTGCTGTCGCTGGCGTCGCTGCGTATGCCATGGTCCTCGCGCATGCGGCGGTCCATCAGCGCGTTCAGCACGAAGAAGAACACGATGCTGACGAAGATGTAGAGCCGCACCGGCGGCATGTACCGGGCCCGCTTGCCCACCAGGAACTCCTGGGTGATGCGGCCCGGCATGGCCATGGCCCGCAGGGTGGCCCACACCTTGGCATCGAAATGCGTCAGGCCCTCGACGAGCTCGTACACCATGTGCCCGAACGGCACCTTCAGCTCGTGGTTCTCCTGGCCGCAGGTGGGGCAGAACTCGAAGGCCGGCGCCAGCGGTGTGCCGCAATTGGGGCAATCGTGCTGCTTGCGGCGGTGCTTGGCCATGACCGCCAAGATATCCGGCCGGGGCCGTCGCCGATCAATGGCCCGAACGGGCAAGCTCGGCCCGCGCCCAGGCCTCGGCCGGCCCCAGTTCGGTGAAGACCCGGTGGCGGTATGTGGGTGGGTGGTAGGCGAAGTACAGCCCCGAGGCATGGAGGAAGACGGGATCCTCGACCACCATGGCCAGCACCTCCAGCGGGGCCGCTCCCGCCGTGGCCGCGGTATGGTCGATCTCCAGCATGTCCATGGAGAAGCTGGTCCCCTCGGGGATCACCACGATGAGGGCCCGGGCCGGGGGCAGCGTGGTGCCGGCGAGCGTGATCTCGCGGATCCCGTCGGCGTTCACGGTGACGCCGCTGAAGTAGCGCAGCAGCTGGATGCCGGGTGCGTGGACCTCCAGGGTGGCTGTGCGGGTGGTGATGGAAGGGCGGAGCAAGGGAGAGGCGTTCGTGTGGCGGAGGTTAGGACGGTGTCATGCGTCCATCGGTCACCTCGTACTGCTGCGGCACGGGAGGCCGCCGCGGCAGGTGATTAATATTGGGCCCCTTCAACACGGCCCGTGAGCAAGTTCGCCACCATCAAGGAGCATCGGCTCTACCGCCCCGGCCATGCCCGCAAGTTCATCGGCGACCAGCTGGGCCTGGTGGGGCGTACGCCCCGGCCGGAGCAGGCGCTCCGCAATGTCTTCGAGTGGATCGCCGCCTCGTTCGACGCCGGCGGCGATGGCGGCTCGTCGGCCTACTACGCCATGGGGCGCGGCTGGAAAGCCTCCTATCCCGAGACCACGGGCTACCTCATCCCCACCATGCTCGACCATGCCCGCTTCACCGGGGAGGCGGCCTGGTCGCAACGCGCCATGCGGGCCGCCGACTGGCTCCTGGGCATCCAGCTGCCCGGCGGCGGATGGCAGGGCTTGCAGGTGGACGTCACCTGCGGGCCCCGGGTCTTCAACACGGGCATGATCCTCGACGGCCTGGTGGCCGCCCATGCGTTCTCCGGCGACGACCGCTACCTCGAGGCCGCCCTGCGCGGCGCGGGATGGGCCATGGAGCAGATGGACGCGAACGGCTTCTTCGTGGAGAACAACGTGTCCGGTGGCGGCAGCTTCGATACCCTGGTGCTGGCCTGCCTGCTGCTGGTGGCGCGCAGCGCGGGGCCGCGGTTCCCGGCGGAACACCTGGACCGCATCCGCAGGGCGCTGGAAAGCTACCTGGCCCTGCAGCGCCCGAACGGCTGGTTCGAGCGGTGCAACTTCCATACGTCCTATCCCGACACGGCCCTGCTGCACCACGTGGGCTACACCCTGGACGGGCTGCTGATCTGCGCGGAGGTGCTGGGCGAGCGCCGCTGCCACGACGCGGTGCTGCGCGCGGCCGCCAAGCTGCTGTCGCGTTTCGAGGTGGACCTGCAGCTGCCCGCCTATTCCAAGCCGGACTGGTCGCCTTACAAGGACCTGGGCGGCGGGGCATCGCTCTGCCTCACGGGCTACAGCCAGCTGGCCATCGTCTTCCAGAAGATCGCGCGCGCCGAAGGCGACCTGCGCTACCTGAACGCGGCGCTGAAGTTGAACGACATCGTCGGGTCCATCGCCCATTTCCGGTCGGCGGACCGCGGCTTGCGCTATGGCGTGCCGGGGGCGTACCCCATCAATGGCAATTACCAGCGGTTCCAGATGGTGAACTGGGCGGCGAAGTACCACGCCGAATCGCTGCTGCTCTCCCTCGGCCACGGTCGGTCCTTGCGCGTCCCGGCATGAAACGCGTGGTGCTCCTCATCGGTGGGCGGAGCCCGGCGCACGCCAGCGGCTTCGTCCAGGCCTATGAACAGCTGGGCGGACGGCCCGATGCCCTCTTGCTGCTCGAGCCCAGCGCCCGCCGCCCGGCCTGGGTGTCGGCGCTGTTGCGTCCGCTGAAGGCCTTGCGGCCCGGCCGCTGGAAGGGGTACGCGGTGGACCTGGTCCGCGGGCTCACCGGCACGCAACGGATGGCCGCGCTGAAGGCTTCCTGGAACGTGCCGAAGGGGGAGAGCTCGTGGGCGCTGCTGCCTCCCGGGATCGACCTCGTCGCCCATGCGCAGGGGAAAGGCATCCCGGTGCACATCCGCCCCGCGCTCAAGGCCTCGGTGATCGAGGAGCTGTGCCGGCAGGGGCCCACCGTGTTCGTGCTCTATGCCGGCGGTGTGATCCCCGATGCGCTGCTGCAGGTGCCGGGGGCCGAGTTCGTGAACGCGCATATGGGCGCCATGCCGCGGTACCGGGGCATGAACGTCATCGAATGGGCGGTCCTGGAAGGCACGGTCCCCAAGGTGTCGGTGATGCTGATGACCGCGGCGATCGATGGGGGCGACGTGATCTTCGAGCGGGAGATCCCCTTGGACGGCGAACGCACCCTGGCCGACCTGCGCCGCACCGGTTTCCTGCACTGCTACCTCGCCATGGCCGAGGGGGTCTTCCGCTATGCCCGCGGCTTGTCCGTCGCGGTGCCGCAGCCCAAAGGGGCCCGCTACTATTACCGCATGCACGGCGTCCTGCGCCAGCGGTCGCAGGAGGCCTTGCGCCAGCGGACGGCATCGCCTGCGGCGGCACGCGTCGCCCCTTGATCGCCTAGCGCTCGTTCACGAAGCGGACCAGTTGCCGGTCATGGGCACGGCTGCACGTCACCAGGAAGGCGACCGCGCCGACCAGGGCCATCAGCATGTCGCTCTGGGTGTCCCAGACGTAGCCCTGGGTCCCGAGGAAGGCATCGCCGCTTTCGCATAGGGGTAAGGGGCAGAAGCAGGTCACGCTTTTGGACAGTGACCTGCGTACTTATTCCCTAGCCTAGGGATCCGTAGGTCATCGATGTTCGGCTGCTTACTTCAGCCGTTTATAGCCCTTATCCAGCTGGTGTCCGGCGGTCAGGCTCGACGTGACGGCTCCACGGCCCTGGCTTTTCCAAATGGTCAGGACGCATAAGTACTCCTTGTGGGTGGTCAATAGAAAATAGAACGGTGGTTGGGCAGGATCCGACAACATATGGTCCAGTTCATCCTCTGTGATGACCGATTTGGGTCGTTCATAAGCCTCTAGGACTTCTGCGCGCTCGTTGATGAACTGCAAACGCTTATCCTTATAGTCCCATTGGCCCAGTGAACTTTCGCAGATATAGAGGGTACTCTCACGAAGTTTATTTCGTTCCGCCTTGTCATATGCGGACTTCACCATGGAGTTGTAGCAGACCCCATCCTCCAAGTCCGCGCTAGCACGACGCAACATGTCCGCGATGATGAACGGCTTCCAGAACGGCAAAGGGGCCTCGGAATAGAGGTAGGGTCCGAACGCATTCTTGAAGTTGTGGGAGAGCGCGAAATCCAGCGTGGCGATGTCCGCATCCATTAATAGACGCATGAACGGCTGACGTTTCTGATACTCTGACGTATAGAAATACTGAGGTTCCTCGCTGGGTACCCAAAGCACTAGTGAGATAGTGGGCACGAAATTGTCCATCATGGTCCAACTCGATTCCAGGGTCATGAACGAGTATCCCGATGGCACGGTCATACGTTCCTTGAAGTCGCCCATCTCCGTGATGGAATGGATCTCGATCGGGGTCAGGGTCCAAGCTTCCTGGATGGCCTTCTTCCACTCATCGGCGCGCTGGGCATCGCCGGTCCGATAGAAGAAGATCGTCGTTGTCCCAGCGAGCAGGGCGCGATCCTCCGCTTTCATGTCTTTCCCGGAATGGCAGTTCCCCACAACGAATTGAGCGTTCGCCATCACGACGGTGAATACGGAGGCAAGGAAGAGGACGTGTCTTGCCACGAGCATGTGCACAAAAAAGGTTTGGATGGACATGGTCCGCCAGTAAGTAAGAAGCCCCTTTCCATGTAAGGCCGTGCGGCCTTACATGGTCATGATCTTCTCTGCCTTGTAGGCCCCGGCGGCGAGCTTCTCCTTCACCTGCTTGAAGCTGGCGATGGTGCGCTCCACATCGGCCAGGGTGTGCACGGCGGTGGGGATGAGGCGCAGCAGGATGGTGTCCTTGGGCACCACGGGGTACACCACGATGCTGCAGAAGATGCCGTGGTTCTCGCGCAGGTCCACGATCACATTGGTGGCCTCGGGGATGCCGCCGTGCATGTATACGGGGGTCACGCAGCTGTTGGTGTTGCCGATGTTCAGGCCGGCCTCCTTCAGCCCGCTCTGCAGGGCCTTGGTGATGCTCCAGAGCTTCTCGCTGAGCTCGGGCATGGTGCGGATCATCTCCAGCCGCTTCAGGGCCCCGATCACGATGGGCATCGGCAGGCTCTTGGCGAAGGTCTGGCTGCGCATGTTGTAGCGCAGGTACATCATCACGTCCTCCGGGCCGCTCACGAAGGCGCCGATGCTGGCCATGGCCTTGGCGAAGGTGCCGAAGTACACGTCCACGCCGTCCTGCACGCCCTGGGCGTCGGCGGTACCGCGGCCCTCGCGGCCCATCATGCCGAAGCCGTGCGCGTCGTCCACGAAGAGGCGGAAGTTGTACTTCGCCTTGCGCTCCACGATCTCCTTCAGCTTGCCCTGGTCGCCGGCCATGCCGAACACGCCCTCGGTCATCACCAGGATGCCGCCGCCGGTCTCCGCGGTCAGCTTGGCCGCGTTCTCCAGTTGCTTGTCCAGGCTGGCCATGTCGTTGTGCTGGAACACGAAGCGCTTGCCCATATGCAGGCGGGCGCCGTCGATCATGCACGCGTGGCACTCGCTGTCGTACACCAGCACGTCGTGGCGGGAGAGGAGCGCCTCGATCGCGCTCATGCAACCCTGGTAGCCGTAGTTGAGCAGGAAGGTGTCCTCCTTGCCCATGAAGTCGCTGATGGCGTCCTCCAGCTGCTCGTGGTACTTGGTCTGGCCGCTCATCATCCGCGCGCCCATCGGATAGGCCATGCCCCATTCGGCGGCGGCTTCCGCGTCCACTTTGCGCACCTCGGGGTGGTTGGCCAGGCCCAGGTAGTTGTTCAGGCTCCACACCAGCACTTGCTTGCCCCGGAAGGTCATGTGCGCGCCCAGCTCGCCTTCGAGCTTGGGGAAGCTGAAATAGCCATGGCTGGCCTTGGCATGACGGCCGATGGGACCGAGGTCCTTGCGGATCTTATCGAAGATGTCGTTCATGTTCGGGTGATGATGGGGTCACGCAGGAGCGTGGCGGCGGCGAAGTTACGGGGACCCGGGACAGCATACGGATCGGGGCCCGGCGTGCGTTGCCCACGCGCCCCTGTTCATGTGCCCATCGGTCCATGCCCCATGGGCCCATGGGCACATGCTACATTTGCCGCCCTCCATGCGCCACCTCCTGCCGTTCCTGGCCGCCGCCGTGCTCTTGTCCGCTTCCTGCAGCGAGTTCAACAAAGCGGTGAAGAGCGACAACAAGCAGTACAAGTACGAAATGGCGGTGAAGTACTACGAGAAGGGCGACTACGACCGCGCCATGCCGCTGCTGGAGGAGCTGCTCACCCTCACCCGCGGCGACACGCTCTTCGAGCCGGTGAGCTACTACTACGCCAAGGGCTACTTCGGCATGAAGGACTACATCCTGGCGAGCTATTACCTGGAGAACTTCGCCAAGACCTTCCGCAACAGCCGGCACGCCGAGGAGACCACCTTCCTGAGCGCCTACTGCCACTACAAGGAATCCCCCGAGTTCGAGCTGGACCAGACCGACACCCGCACGGCCATCGACCAGTTGGAGCTGTTCATGGTACGCTACCCCGAGACCGGCCTGAAGGACTCCTGCAACACCCTCATCGACGAGTTGCGGGCCAAGCTGGAGAAGAAGGACTACTGGGGGGCGAAGCAGTACCTGCGGACGCGCAATTACCAGGCGGCGGGCAATGCGCTGCGCGAGTTCATGAAGCGCTGGCCCAATTCCACCTACCGGGAAGAGGCCCTGTTCGGCATCCTGCAGGCGGACCATGACCTGGCCGTCAACAGCGTGGATACCAAGAAGTTGGCCCGGCTGGAGGAGGGTATCCGATCGTTCGATACCTTTGCGGACGCTTTTCCCGAGAGCGGGCGGCTGGCAGAGGCCAGGCGCCTGCTCGCCGACCTCAATGCACACAAGGAACGCCTGCACCCATCGACGCCATGAACCCCAAGCACCTGAACGCTTCCAAGACCACCGTGACCCGCGATGTGAACCTGCTCGACCGCGAGACGGGGAACATCTATGAGAGCGTGCACATCCTGGGCAAGCGCGCCAACCAGATCGCCGTGGAGGTGAAGGAGGAGCTGAGCGCGAAGCTGGAGGAGTTCGCCGTGACGGGGGAGAACCTCGAGGAGGTGTATGAGAACCGTGAGCAGATCGAGGTGAGCAAGTTCTACGAGCGCATGCCCAAGCCGTCGGCCATCGCCATCGAGGAGATGGTGGAGGGCAAGATCATCTTCCGTCGTCCCGGCGAGGAGGAGCACACGAAGTAGGTCCCGTTCACGGGCCCGCCTGCATGGGCATGGACCGTACCCTCACACGCAAGGTGCTGCTCGGTGTCACGGGCGGCATCGCTGCTTATAAGGCCCCGCTGCTGGTACGTGCCCTGGTGAAGGCCGGGGCCGAGGTGCAGGTGGTGATGACCCCTGCCGCGCACGACTTCGTCACCCCGCTCACCCTGGCCACCGTGAGCAAGCGGCCCGTGCTCACCGACCTGATCGACCGCGCAGGCGGCGGCACCTGGAACGACCATGTGCACCTGGCCCGCTGGGCCGACGTGATGCTGGTGGCCCCCGCCAGTGCCAACACCCTGGCCAAGATGGCCCACGGCCTCTGCGACAACCTGTTGCTGGCCTGCTACCTCAGCGCGGAATGCCCGGTGTTCGTGGCGCCCGCCATGGACCTGGAGATGTACCGCGACGGCAGCACCGCGGCCAACCTGGCCACCTTGAAGGGGCGCGGTGTGCGCACCATCGGCCCCGAGACCGGCGAGCTGGCCAGCGGCCTCAGCGGTGAAGGCCGCATGACCGAGCCCGAGGCCATCGTGGACGCCCTGATCGCCGCCCTGATGACGGCATCGCCGCTGCGCGGCAAGCGCGTGCTCATCACCGCCGGCCCCACGCAGGAGGCCATCGATCCCGTGCGCTACATCGGCAACCGCAGCACCGGCAAGATGGGCTTCGCCCTGGCCGAGGAGGCCGCGGCCCTCGGCGCGCGCGTGGAGCTGGTGGCCGGCCCCGTGGCCTTGCGCACCGGCCGCGCGGGCATCCGCCGCACCGACGTGGTGTCGGCCGCGCAGATGGCCGAGGCCTGCAAGGACCTGTTCCCCGCCGTCGACGTGGCCATCCTGAGCGCCGCCGTGGCCGATTTCCGCCCCGCCCGCGCGGCCGACCGGAAGATCAAGAAAGGCGGGAAGGTCCCCGAGCTGGTGCTGGAGCCCACCGAGGACATCCTGGCCTGGATGGGCGCCCACAAGCGCCCGGGACAGTTGCTCGTCGGCTTCGCCCTGGAGACGGACGATGAGCAGCGCCATGCGGAGGAGAAGCTGGTGCGGAAGAAGCTCGACCTCATCGTGCTGAACTCCCTGCGCGACGAGGGGGCCGGCTTCGGTCACGACACCAACAAGGTCACGCTGATCGGCACGGACAAGAAGGCCACCGCGTTCCCGTTGAAGAGCAAGACCGATACCGCGCGTTCCATCCTCGCCCGGATCGAAGCACTTTTGTCGCATGCGTAGGACGCTCTTTACCCTCACCTCGGTCCTGGGACTGCTCGCCGCCGCCCCGGCGCAGGAGTTCAATTGCAAGGTCTCCGTCATCGCCCCGCAGATCCAGAGCACGCCCAAGCGCGTCTGGCAGAGCATGGAGAACGCCATCAGCCAGCTGATGAACACCCGGCGCTGGAGCAATTTCAACTACAGCCCCGCCGAGCGCATCGACTGCAATTTCCTGCTCACCGTGAACGAGCAGGCCAGCGCCGACCGCTTCAAGGGCACCCTCCAGGTCATCTATTCCCGCCCCATCTACGGCACCGACTACCTCAGCCCGGTGGTGGACATCCTGGACAACAACGTGGAGTTCCAGTTCCTGGAGAACACGCAGATCGAGTTCGCCCCCGAGCGCTTCACCACCAACCTGTCGTCCATCGTGGCCTTCTATGCCTACTTCATCCTGGGCGTCGATGCCGACACCTTCTCCAGCATGGGCGGCGGCGATTTCTACGACCTGGCGCAGACCGTGGTGAACAATGCGCAGAACGCGAGCGAAGCGGGCTGGAAGGCCTTCGAGCCCCAGAAGAACCGCTACTGGCTCATCGACAACCAGCAGCAGGCCGTGTTCCGCCCCCTGCGCGAGTTCCTCTACACCTATCACCGCGAGGGCTTCGACAAGATGAGCACCGACCCGGCCAACGCGCGCAAGGCCATTGCCGCGGCCATCGAGAAGCTCAAGAGCGTGCACCAGGCCAAGCCCAGCAGTTACAACCTGCAGGTGGTGTTCAACGCCAAGTACAGCGAGCTGATCGAACTGTTCAAGGGCAGCGGCGATGTGCAGGAACGGGCCAAGGTCTACAACACCCTGCAGATTATCGATCCGGGGCACATCAATCAGTACCAGAACATGATGAAGGGCAGCTGACGGCCCGCGTCCTTCCCGCAGCTGCGAGCCATGAGCCCCGAGCTGCGAGGCATGCCCCCTGGTATGCCCGCAGCTCGGGGCTCGACGCTCAAGGCTCGTGGCTCAGGTGTTACTTCGCACCCATGCTCACCCGCCTCTCCATCCGCAACTACCTCCTCATCGACGAGCTGGAACTGGAGCTGGAGAAGGGCTTCACCGCGATCACGGGGGAGACGGGCAGCGGCAAGAGCATCCTCATCGGGGCCCTGGGCCTGGTGATGGGGGAGCGGGCCGACGGCGTGCTCGCGCGCGACCCGGCCAGGCGCTGCGTGATCGAGCTCGAGGTGGAAGCGAAAGGCCTGGACCTGGAGCCCTGGTGCGAGGCGAACGGCGTACCGTACGAGACGCCGCTGCTGCTGCGCCGCCAGCTGGACCCCGCCGCGGTGGGCAAGCCCGGCGGGCGCTCGCGGGCCTTCGTGAACGATACCCCCGTGCGCCTGGAGCAGCTGCGCGAGCTGGGCGGGCGCTTGGTGCACGTGCACAGCCAGCACCACACGCTCTTGCTCAACGATCCCGCGTTCCAGCTCGGCCTGCTCGACCATTTCGCCGGCCGCACCGCCGATGTGCGGACTTACGGGGAGCGGTTCCGCACCTGGCGGAAGCAGCACGAGGAGCTGGTCGCCCTGCGCGCGGAGGAGGCCCGGGCGCAAGGGGAGGCCGACTACCTGCGCTTCCAGTTGGAGGAGCTCGACGGGGCACAGCTCGTGACCGATGAGCAGCCCGCCTTGGAGCAGGCCCTGGCCCGCGCGGACCATGCGGAAGAGCTGGCCCAGGCCTACCGCACGGTGGAGGAGGCCGTGTCCGGTGACCAGGGGATGCTGGGCGCCCTGGCCACGCTCAAGCAGCGGCTGGTGCGCGCCGCCCGCATCGATGCGGGCCTGGCCGCCCTGGCCGAGCGGCTGACCACCGCCGCCATCGACCTGAAGGACATCGCAGCGGAGGCCGAACGCCTCGGCGCCCACGTGAGCATCGATCCCCGCGAGGCCGAGCGCCTGCGCGAGCGGCTCGACACCTTGCTGCGCCTGCAGCAGAAACACCGCGTCCGCGACGTGGAAGCCCTGATCGCCCTGCGCGATGACCTGCGCGGACGCACCGCCCGCATCGGCTCCCTCAGCACCGGCATCGCACGCCTGGAGGCCGACGAACAGGCCCTCCGGGCGGACCTGCAGGCGCGGGCCGCCGCCATCAGCGCCGAGCGCATGCGGGCGGCCGTCCCCCTGGCGCAACAGGTGTCGGCCCTGTTGAAGGACCTGGGGATGCCCCATGCGGTCTTCACCTTCGCCCATGCCACCGGCGAACTGCAGGCCAGCGGCATCGATGCCGTGCGGGCGCTCTTCTCCGCGAACAAGGACCGCGCGCCGGCCGCGCTGGACAAGGTGGCCAGCGGCGGCGAGCTCAGCCGCGTGATGCTGGCGCTCATCAGCCTCGCCGCGGAAAGCAAGGCCCTGCCCACCGTCCTCTTCGATGAGATCGATACCGGCGTGAGCGGGGAGACCGCGCACCGCGTGGGCATCCTCATGGCCCGCATGGCCAAGGACCGCCAGGTGATCGCCATCACGCACCTGCCGCAGATCGCCAGCAAGGCGGGCACGCACCTGCTG
This sequence comes from Bacteroidota bacterium, assembly GCA_018267055.1. Lineage (GTDB taxonomy): Bacteria > Bacteroidota > Bacteroidia > Flavobacteriales_F > PHOS-HE28 > PHOS-HE28. The sequence goes on along the minus strand of JAFDZF010000195.1, from coordinate 20,707 downwards.
GTGACCAAGGACCATGCGGCCGAGCATGTCCACAGCGACATACGTCCGTTGGACGCGGAGGAGCGCGTGGAGGCCCTCGCGCGCATGCTCAGTGGCAAGAAGCCGACGAAGGCGGCCGTGGAGAACGCCCGCGAGCTGTTGAAGGGGCGCTGATCCGCTCATTGAGCGCGGTCACTTGGTCGATGGGCCGTCAACATGGGCCGAGGATGCCGGGATATCATCCGCGATCGTGGATCCGATGACGCTCCATCGGACTGCAGGAGGGCAGGTGTTCGGCACCCGATCGGCTGTCGGGGACGAAGGGAGCGGCTATCTTCGGCCCGTAACGCAGCATCGATCATGGGACACGGACTGTTGAAGGGGAAACGCGGCATCATCTCGGGTGCCTTGAACGAACAGAGCATCGCTTGGAAAGTGGCGGAGCTGGCCCACGCCGAAGGGGCGCGCTTCGTGCTCACCAACGCGCCCGTGGCCATGCGCATGGGCGAGATCGACAAGCTGGCCCAGGCCACCCAGGCCGTCATCCTCCCGGCCGACGCCACCAAGGACGAGGACCTGCAGCAGCTTTTCACCGGCGCCCAGGAACAGCTCGGCGGCCGCATCGACTTCGTGCTGCACAGCATCGGCATGAGCCCCAATGTGCGCAAGGGCAAGACCTACGACGACGTGAACTACGAGTGGTATAAGCAGACCCTCGACATCAGCGCCATGAGCCTGCACCGCATGCTGGCCGCGGCCGTCAAGACCGACGCCCTGTCCGATTGGGCCTCGGTGGTGGCCCTGACCTACATCGCCGCGCAGCGCGTGTTCCCCGGTTATGGCGACATGGCCGACGCGAAGGCCCTCCTCGAGAGCATCGCCCGTTCGTGGGGCTACCACCTGGGCATCTCCAAGAAGGTGCGCGTGAACACGGTGAGCCAGTCGCCCACGATGACCACCGCGGGCAGCGGCATCAAGGGGTTCGGCGGCTTCTATGGCTTCGCCGAGGAGATGAGCCCGCTGGGCAATGCCCCGGCCGTGGACTGCGCCAACTACTGCATCACGCTGTTCAGCGACCTCACGAAGTACGTGACGATGCAGAACCTCTTCCACGACGGCGGCTTCTCCAGCAGCGGTGTCACCCCGCAGGTGATGGAGAAGTTCATGAAGGAGTAAGGTGCCGCTGGGAGAGGTCCTTGCCGAGATCATCGGTCAGGCGTTCTTCGAGGCCGTCTTGGTCAAGCCCTTTATCGGTCTGTTGCGCTTGCCCGGTGCGTTGATCGGCTGGTGCATCTGGCGGAAGCGCACGTTCCGGGACGTATGGCGAAAAGGCGATGCGTTCGGTCAGGGAATGGCGGGGAGCTGCTTCCATGCGATCTGGATCGTGTCGCTTGTTGCCTCCTGCGGCTGAGCGGATGGTGACCGGAAGGTCTATTTTAGTCGTCCACCGGTCCATGATGCGTTTTCTCTCCACGTTATCGACGTTCGTCCTTGTATCGATCGCCGCCGCGCAGAGCGGCAAGTCCTTCTTCAAGGAAGGGGAGAAGCTCCGCGCCGAGCAGCAGCTCGACCAGGCCCTGGAGAAGTACGGCCTGGCCCTCCAGGTGGAGCCCGGCCTGCTGAAGGCCTACCAGGCCCGCGCCGACGTCTACGAGATGCTGGGGAAGAAGACCGAATGCGCGGCCGACCGGCGCAAGGTGGCCGAGCTGGACCCCGGTGAGCCCCAGTACGCCGCTGCCGCGGCCAAGGCCTATCTGGAGCTGGGCGATGCGAACGAGGCCCTGCTGTTCTGCGGGAAGGCCCTCCAGGTGGATCCCAAGAGCATGGACGCCCTGCAGACCAAGGTGCGCGCCTGCCTGGCGAAGGGCGACCTCGATGGCGCCACCGCCACCTCCGATGCCGCGCTCGCGCTGAAGGCCACCACGGACACCTACTACCTCCACGGGCTGGCCCGCATGGCCGTGCGCGACTACCGCACCGCCGAGTTCGACCTGGACAAGGTGATCGAGTGGAACTACCTCTACGAGCCCGCCTACGTGGCCCTGGCCGAGACCCAGCTGAAGCTCTATGAGCAGTACACCGGCACCACCATGCAGATGCGCACGCTCGACAAGGCCATCGAGAAGTGCACCCGTGCCCTGGAGCTGAACCCGCAGAGCACCGACGCGCTCTTCACCCGCAGCAAGGCCTATGCCCAGCAGAAGGAATACGCCAAGGCCATCGACGACGTGAGCAAGTGCATCGCCCTGGGCCGCGAGGATCATCCCGTGTACTTCCAGCGCGCGGCCTACTACCACGGCTTCGGGCAGCACCAGAACGCGGTGAACGACCTGAACAAGGCGCTGCTGCTGAAGCCGAAGGACGTGCCGACGCTCCTGCTGCGCGCGGAATGCCGGGAGTCCAACCTCGACCTCGACGGGGCCATCAAGGACCTGGACGCGGCGGCGAAGGGCATGGAAGGTGACGCGGCCTTCACCGCCGAGGCCCGCAAGGACCTCCTGGGCCGCAAGGAGCGCATCGCCGCGCAGAAGTTCGAGCTCGATCGCGAGAGCGACCCGCCGGTGATCACCGTGGTGGAGCCTTACCGCAAGGCCGACGTGGTGCAGGTGTCCAGCGCGCTCACCCAGGTGAGGGTCACCGGCCACGTGCGCGACAAGAGCCTGCTCAAGCAGGTGCGCGTGCAAGGGGAGGAGGCCGACCTGCCCAAGGACGAGAAGGACCCCGAGTTCTTCATCACCGTTCCCCTGCGCGCGGACGCCAAGGAGATCACCGTGGAGGCCACCGACGTCTACGACAACACGGCTTCCGTGACGCTGCGGGTGGAGCGGACCGAAGGGGTGCCGCCGGTGGTGGAGCTGACCTCCCCGCGGCCGGGCGCCGATCGCACGGTCACCGTGGCCGCGGGCAAGGACGACCTGTTCCTGGAGGGCCGCGCCACCGACGCCAGCGGTATCCGCTCCGTCACGGTGGACGGGGTCTTCGCCAGTTTCGCGCCCGATACGTCCGCCACCGATTTCAGCATCAAGCTGCCGATTAAGGGCAAGGACCGCTTCACCGTCCGGGTGGAGGACCAGTTCGGCAACAGCACCGAGGTGGCCTGCGCCCTGCAACGCAAGGCGGAAGCGCCCACCGTGCCCACCCCCGCGGTCAAGCCTGCGGAGAAGGGGGCCACGGGCACCACCTGGGTGGTCTACATCGAGAACAGCAACTACCGCAACTTCCCCGCGCTGCAAAGCACCGCCGCCGACGCGGACAAGATGCGCAAGTCGTTCTCCAAGTATGCCGTGCAGCGCACCATCACCAAGAAGAACCTGACCAAGCAGCAGCTGGAGCGCTTCTTCAACATCGAGCTGCGCGACATGGTCCGCGCGGAGCGCGTGAACACCGTGCTGGTGTGGTACGCGGGCCATGGGCGCAGCATCGGTGGCAAGGCCTACTGGGTGCCGGTGGACGCCAAGAAGGACGACATCTACACCTACTACAACTACGGCCCGCTCAAGGGGCTGATGGAGAACTACAGCGAGAGCGTGGACTACACCCTGGTGGTGAGCGACGCCGCCGGCAACGATCCGAGCTTCTACGAGCTCACGCGCTGACCGTCCTCCCGCTGTCACGGTGGGCCGGCCGACCGGTGGCCGGGCGTCCGATCATCTGATAACTTGCTCGTCATGGTCCACCACCTCTCCCGGGCCGCTGCGATCGCTGTCCTCTTGCTCGGCGGCCCAGGTGCCGATGCGCAGCGCTACTTCTTCGAGAACATCGCGGTGCAGAACGGCCTGCCCGCCTCGAAGGTGTATGCGGTGCTGCAGGACAGCACCGGCCTGCTGTGGCTGGGCACGGAGGCGGGGTTGGCCAGCTACGACGGCAACACCATCACCTCCTTCGGGCCGAGCGAGCACGTGGCGCCCAGCGGCGCGCGCAGCCTGCTCATCGACCGGCAGCAGCGGCTCTGGGTGGGCCACCTGGGCGGCGGCCTCAGCGTGCGCCAGGGCACGGCCTTCCGCGTGCTGGAGCCCGAAGGTCCCGGGTTGACCCGTGACGTCACGAGCATCGCCCAGGACGCGAGCGGCGCCATCTGGGTGGCCACCTTCGGCGAAGGCGCCCTGCGCTTCACCGATGTCCCTGCGGAGGGCAAGGCCAAGGCCGACCGCTTCGGCAGCGGGCAGGGGCTCAGCGACCGCCTCACCGGCATCACCCGCCTGCGCGACGGCAGCCTGCTCTTCCTGGAGGCCGAGGGCGCCATCCAGCGCTGGGACGCGACGGCCGGCACGTTCACGCCCTACACGCCCAAAGGCCTGCCGGCACTGCGGGGCATCACCGCCGTGTTCCAGGACAGCCGGGGCGACCTCTGGATCGGCACGCAGACGAGCGGCGCCGTCCACCTGGATGCCAAGGGTACGGCCACCACTTACGACATCGGTACCCGGCTGCCGAGCAACTTCGTGTTCTGCTTCGGGGAGGACGAGGACGGCCGCGTGTGGGTGGGCACCTGGGACAATGGCCTGGCGCGCATCGAGCCCAACGGCATCCGGCGCTTCGGCACCGACAACGGCACGCACAGCCTGAAGATGCGCTGCATCGCGCGCGACCGGGAGGGCAACATGCTCATCGGCACGCACGACGGCGGCCTGGAGATCTTCAAGGGCGACCGCTTCCGCTCCTTCACCGAGGAGGACCACCTGGTGGACAAGCAGGTCTGGGCCGTGCTGGAGACCGCCGAGGGCCACCTGTGGTTCGGCACCAACGGCGGCATCACCATCCTGATGCCCGATCCCAACGGGGCCGGCACGGTGCGCCACCTCACCACCCAGGACGGGCAGCTGACGAGCAACCACGTGCGCGCGCTCAAGGAGGATGCCCGCGGCCACATCTGGATCGGCACGGAGGACGGCGGCCTTTTCGAGTTCGACCCGCGCGCCTACCGCGCCAATGACGACCTGGAGATCGCGGGCAGCATCGCGGAGAACAAGGTGACGGCCCTGGAACCCGGGCAGCCCGGCGAGCTGTGGGTGGGCACCATCAACGGGCTCGTGCGCTACGTGCCCGGCACCATCCCCGTGGTGCTGCACCGGTCCGACGGCCTGGCCGGGGAGAACATCATCGCCCTGCACCGCGATGGCAAGGGCACCCTGTGGGTCGGCTCGGCGAGCAGCGGCCTCAGCCGCGTGGACAATGGCAAGGCGCAGCGGGTCGACCTGGGCCGCACGTTCAGCCCCACCTGCTTCACCGAGGACGAGGACGGCCGCCTCTGGGTGGGCACCGAAGGGCAGGGCGTGCTCGTGCTGCAGGACGGCCGGCAGGTGGAGGCCTACGACATGGACCACGGCTTGGCGAGCAACAACATCCGCTCGCTCATCACCGACGGCAATGGCCACGTGTGGGTGGGCACCAACCGCGGCCTCAACAAATGGCGCAAGAAGACCAAGGGGTTCCTGGCCTACACCGACCGCAGCGGCTTCACCGGCATCGAGGCGAAGCCGAACAGCGTGTTCCGCACCCGCTCGGGCGACCTCTGGTTCGGCACCGCGAACGGCGCCACGCGCGTGGGGGCGGAGAAGGGCGCCGACCGGACGGTGCCACCGCTCGTGGCCATCCGCGGGCTGAAGGTGAACCTGGAGGACCGCGACCCGCAGAACAAGGTGGAGCTGGGCCACACCGAGCGCAACGTGCGCATCGAGTACGGCAGCGTGAGCCTGAGCGACCCGGCCGCGGTGCGCTACCAGTACTACCTGGAAGGGCTGGACAACACCTGGCAGCCGCTCACCGAGGAGACCAGCGCGCACTACCCGGCACTGCCGGCCGGGCACTACATCTTCAAGGTGAAGGCCATGGACCGAGCCGGCGTGTTCAGCGAGCATCCGGCCGAATTCGCCTTCACGGTGCTGCCGCCGTGGTACCGCAGCTGGTGGTTCTACACCGCGCTGGCCGTGGTGCTGGGCGTCAGCAGCTACAGCTACGTGAAGTTCCGCGAGCGCCAGCTGCGCTTGCGCAACCAGGTGCTGGAGCGCAAGGTGGAGGCGCGCACGGCGGAAGTGGTGGCCCAGAGCCGCGAGATCGCCGGGCAGAAGGTGCGCATCGAGGAGCTGCTCCTGAACATCCTGCCGCGCGCGGTGAGCGATGAGCTGCGGGATTCCGGCAAGGCCACGGCGCGCCGCTTCGATGACGTCACCGTGATGTTCACCGACATGAAGGGCTTCACCACCGTGGCCGAGAAGATGACCCCGGAGCAGCTCGTCGCCGAGCTGGACGAGTGCTTCGTGCGCTTCGACGAGATCACCGCCCGCTACGGCATCGAGAAGATCAAGACCATCGGCGACAGCTACATGAGCGCCTGCGGCGTGCCGGCCTCGGACCCGCACCACGCCGTGAAGGCGGTGATGGCCGCCCTGGACGTGCGCGAGGAGATGCGCCGCTGGCACAAGGAGCGCGAAGCCTTGGGCAAGGAGGCCTGGGTGCTGCGCATCGGCCTGCACACCGGCCCCGTGGTGGCGGGCGTGGTGGGCAAGCGCAAGTTCGCCTACGACATCTGGGGCGACACGGTGAACACGGCGAGCCGCATGGAGAGCAGCGGCGCCCCGGGCGAGGTGAACATCAGCGGCTCCACCCATGCGCTGGTGCAGGAGTACTTCGAGTGCGAGCACCGCGGGCAGGTGGAGGCGAAGAACAAGGGCCGCATCGACATGTACTTCGTGCGCCGGATCAAGCCGGCCTACAGCGCCGACGGATTGGTGCCCAATGAGCGCTTCCGCCGGATGGCGGCGCTACCCGATGCGGTGCAGCAGCTCGCGTAGCTCCGCGATCATCAGGGCGGTGGCGCCCCAGACCACCTGGCCCTGGATGTCCCAGTACGGCACCTCCGCCTCGCGCTGCAGGACCTGGATGTAGAGCGCGCGCCGCCGCAGCAGGTCCTCGCGCACCAGTTCGGCGACCGGCGTCTCGATCAGCCGGGCCACTTCACGCGGGTCGGGCCGCAGCTCGCCCAGTGCCGGGCACCAGGCCACCACCGGCGTCACCAGAGCGTTGCTCGGGGGGATGAACACCCGCGTCAGCTCGCCCAACACCTCCACGTCCGTCAGGCGGGCGCCGGTCTCTTCGCGGAACTCGCGCAGGGCCGTGTCGCGCAGGTCGGCATCGGTGGGCTCGCGCTTGCCGCCGGGGAACGAGACCTGTCCGCTGTGCACACCGTCATAGGTGGGGCGCAGCATGAGCAGCGTGTGCCAAAGGCCTTCCTTCGGATAGAAGAGCACCATCACGGCGCTCTCGCGGGGCGGCGGGTCGCGGCGCACCACTTCGTCCAGGTCGGGACGCTGGTACCCGCTCAGCTCCATGAACGCGCCATGGCCGGGCAGGGGAGCCTGCAACGCGTTCCGCAGCCGGTCGATCCAGGCGTCGCTCACGTGCCGCTGAGGGCGTCCGCCAGCGCGCGCGCCTCCTGCTTGTAGGTGTGGTGCGGCAGCGAGGCGATCCACTGCGCCTGCTTCAAGGCCCGCTGGTCCTGGCCTTCGCAGAGCCAGCACAGCGCGTTGTACCACTCCACCTGGTCCTTGAAGCGCTTGTCGATGGTGTTCTCCAGCCGGTCCAGGTGCATCTCGGCCTTGTAGGGCTGTCCGGCGCCGAGGTAGGCGCAGGCCAGGTACATGCGCACCGCTGCGTCCTCACCGCGCTTCAGGTGCTCCTCCAGCCCGGGGATCGCATCGGCGTAATCCTTCGCCTGGTAGGCGGCCATGGCGTCCAGCAGCCGGCCGTTCGTCGCCGTGCGCGTGCGGTCGCTGATGAGGTCGGGGTAGGGCTTGAAGAAACGTTCGCACGGCGTGTCGCCGCCCTTGCAGGCCGCGGCGCACAGGATCAACACCACCAGGGTCCGACGCATGGGGCCAAGATACTCGGCTTCACAGGCCCTTGAGCCAGCGGCCGGCGCGCATGCCACCGCCGGGTTCCGCGCTCATCAGCACGAAGGTGGCGCGCCCCACCAGGTGGTCGGCCGGCACGAAGCCCCAGTAGCGCGAGTCCGCGCTGTAGTGCCGGCTGTCGCCCAGCACGAAGTAGTAGTCCTGCCGCACCACGTACCCGTCGGCTTCCACGCCATTGATGTGCAGGCTGTTCTTCACCGTCTCCAGCTGGTTGCCCTCGTAGCGGGCGATCAGCCGGTCGTAGAGGGGGATGGTGGCGGCGTTGATCGGCACGGTGTCGCCCCTGGCCGGTACGGTGATGGGCCCGTAGTCGTCGCTGTTCCAGGGAGCGTACGGGCTGTAGGGGAAGATGTGGCTGGGAGCGCCGGTGGCGCCGCGCAGCGGCTCGGCGCTCACCACCTCGGGCCGCTGCATGATGGCCTTGGCCAGCTCGGCGTTCAGCGGCAGCTCCACGATGGTGCGGTCCGGTTGCAGGAAGTCGGGCGGGAGGCCCAGCTGGTGCAGCAGGCCGGCAGGGTCGGCGTCCCGCTTCAGGCGGACCATGTAGCTCCGCGTGCGGCCCGGTGCGTCGGCCACGGCCTCGCCGTTCACGAAGAGCCGGCCGTCCCGCAGCTCCACCTTGTCGCCGGGCAGGCCCACGATCCGCTTCACCAGCAGCTGGCGCGACGCCATCGTGCGGTCGTCCTGCACCGGGTCGCGGAACACCGCGATGTCCCCGCGGCGGAAGCCGGTCCAGGTGGCCCAGCGCGCCACGCCCACCACGTCACCGGGCAGCAGGGTGGCGTACATGCTCGTGCTCCGCACGGTGACCCAGCGCAGCACGAAGAAGTGGCCGAGCGCCAGCACCATCAACGCGATCACGAAGGCCTTCACCCAGTCGTTGAGGGCGTGCCAGCGGCCCAGCAGGCCGGTGGCACGCTGTCCATGGTCCGGTGTCGGCGGCCGATCGTTCATGGGCGGATCCTGGCGACGGACGATGGAGGAAGCGCTCAACGCACCCGCGAGAACAGCCGCTTCCAGCGGATGCCCATCGGGAAGCCGCCGTTCTCCGGATCGGCCGTGAGCCACACCAGCACCGCCTTGCCCACCACGTGGTCGAACGGCACGAAGCCCCAGAACCGGGCGTCCTGCGAACGGTGGCGGTTGTCGCCCATCATCCAGTAGTAGTCCTGCCGGAAGGTGTAGCTGGTGGCCTTCGCCCCGTTGATGAGGATGTCGCTGCCCTTCACCTCCAGCGTGTTGCCCTCGTACACCTCGATCGCGCGGCGGTAGAGGGGAAGGTTATCCACCGTCAGCTGCACCGTGGCGCCCGCCTTGGGGATCCACAGGGGGCCGAAGTTGTCCTCGCTCCAGTCGTAGCGCGGGTCGTTGGGGAAGATGGGCCAGAAGTCGCGCGCACCGTAGGTCCCGCGCGGCTTGTTCTCCCGGGCCATCGACACCACGTTGCTGAAGCCCTTCAGCGCGTCCGCGGCATCCAGGGTCAGGGGCATCTCGGCACGGTCGCCCTCCTGCTGCACGTCGGTGGTGGTGATGTCGTACTGCTCCTTCAGCGTCTTCTTGTTGAAGCCGTCCTTCAGCACGAAGTCATAGGCGTACTGGCCCTCTCCGGGCAGCGGCTGGGGCTGGCCGTTCACGTACACCAGGCCGTCGCGCACCTCCAGGCTGTCGCCGGCGATGGCCACGCAGCGCTTGATGTAGTTCTCCTGCTTGTCCACGGGGCGGACGAGGATGCCGCCGGTGGGGAAGGCCACCTTCCGGCCGTCCGGGGCGGAGAACACCACGCGGCCCTTCTCCAGCAGGTTCTTGCGGCCGCACATCCGGGCCAGCTGGTAATAGCTCTGGTTCTGGTAGTTCGCCACCACGGTATCGCCTTCGGGGAAGTTGAACACCACCGCGTCGCCGCGCTCGGGCTTGCCGAAGCCGGGCAGGCGCATGTAGGGGAGGGAGAACCAGCTGGTGAAGCTGGGGGTGGCCTTGGTCAGCGGCAGGGTGTGGTGGGTGAAGGGGAAGGTCACCGGCGTCATCGGCATGCGCGGGCCATAGCTCAGCTTGCTCACGAAGAGGTAGTCGCCCACGAGCAGCGATTTCTCCATGGACTCGGTGGGGATGGTGAAGGCTTCGAACGTGAGCACCCGGAAGGTGGTGGCCACGATCACCGCGAAGAGGATGGCATCGCCCCACTGGCCGGCCATGGTGCGCTTGCGCTGGCCGGAGGGGATGGGACCGATGAACGTGTACGCGTCCTTGTAGGCCAGTTTCGGCAGCACCACCCAGGGCAGCAGCGCCATGCGCACGTGCTGCTTGAGCTCGCGCTCGCCGTAGGCGATGCTCGTGTTCACGTTGTAGATGATGAGCATCAGCAGGTTCACGCCGGGCACCAGCAGCAGCAGCAGCCAGTACCAGGGCTTGCCCAGCAGCTTGTTCCACACCACCAGGTTGTAGCCCGGCACCAGGCCCGCCCAGGCCGGCTTGCCCGCCTTGGCGAACAGCTTGGGCAGGCAGGCGAAGAGGACGATGAAGTAGGCGAGAAGCAGCAGCCAGGGGATCATGCGGGTCGGTTCAAGGGCAGGCGCAATGTGCGGAATGCGCCCGGGGCGGTGACGAAGCGGATGTGAAAAAGTGCGAACGCATCAGCGGGGAAGGGCCAGCACGTCGTCCATGGTGAAGAGGCCCGTGCGGCCCCGGAGCCATTCGGCGGCCACCACGGCTCCGGTGGCGAACCCCTGGCGGCCGAAGGCCTCGTGCGTGATGGTGATGCGGTCCTCCGCGCTCGCCCAGGTGATGCTATGCGTGCCGGGCACTTCGCCGGTGCGTTCGCTGCGGATCTCCAGGGGGGCGGGGGTAGGCGACATCGGTGCCTGTTGCTCCTGTCCCTGTTCCCGCAAGGCCCAGCCGGAATACCGTTGCGTCCGCAGGTCGATGTCCCGCGCCAGGGTGATGGCCGTGCCGCTGGGGGCGTCCAGCTTGTGCACGTGGTGGATCTCGTCGATGTGGGCCTTGTACCCGGGCTGCGTGTCCATCAGGCCCGCGAGGTAGCTGTTCAGGCGGAAGAAGAGGTTCACCCCGATGCTGAAGTTGCTCGCCCAGAGCAGGCCGCCCTTCGTGTCGCTCACCAGGGCCTTCACGTCGCCCAGGCGGTCGTACCAGCCGGTGGTGCCCACCACCACGGGCACGCCGTGCTCCAGGCACAGCCGCATGTTCGCCAGGGCCTGGTCCGGCCGGCTGAACTCGATGGCCACGTCGGCACCGGTCGGCGGCGTGCCGGCGTTGGCCTGGCCCACCTTCAGCACCACCGCGTGCCCGCGTGCCGATGCCACCTGTTCGATGGCCTTTCCCATCTTCCCATAGCCGTAGAGGGCGATCTTCATCACTGTAGGGGCTCCTGCGGAGCGCGGCCGAAGTTAGAGGTGCACGGAGAGCGACACGCCGAGCGCTCCACGGGCGGCCAGCGACAGGGAGGGGCGGAGGTCCAGGCTCAGGTCCTCGCTCACGTCGAACCGCACGAAGTACGCGTCCACCGAGGCGTCCACCACGTTCAGCACGTACACCAGGCTGATGGCCACGTAGCTCAGGTCGCGCCAGCGGTGGTAGGTGTCGGCCACGTTGCGCAGCTGGTCGGCGGAGTAGCGGCGCTCGAACTCGTCCGCGCGGCCATTGATCACGTCCAGGTAGGCGTCCTTGTAGCGGTCGTACTGCTTCGTGTTGTCCTGGATGAAGTAGTAGCACGTGCCCAGGCCGGCCAGCACGATGGGCACCTTCCAGTACTTGCGGTTGTACACCTGGCCGGCTCCCGGGAGGATGGCGGAATAGATCGCCGCCCGCGCCGGCTGGTGCCGGGCCCGCCAATCCACCGGTCCGGCCGGCTGGTCCGGCGCCATCACGCTATCCGGTGCTGCGGCCGTGGCGGGGACCACGCGCAGGCTGTCCGCATCGGACTGCGCGGACACGGTGCCCAGCAAGAGGCCCGTCAGCAGCAGGAGGGGGGAGCGGTGGAACGGCATCCGGTGGGCGGCTGCGCAAAGATCGTTCCTATCGGATCGGCCGGCCCACGGGCCGATCGGTCACCGGCTTTCGAGCAGGCGCGTGATCCGTAGCAGCTCGTCGTCGCTCTTGAAGACGATCTCGATGCGGCCCTTGCCCAGCTCGTTCTGCTTCACGCTCACGCGCGTGCCGAACATGCCGGCCAGCTGCTTGCTGAGCTGCTTGTGCTGGGTGGCGCTCATCTTGCTGCCGGTGGGCACCTTGCCGAGGGGACGCTTGTCCTCGCGGGCCAGCTCCTCCACCTGCCGCACGCTCATCTGGCTCTCCACGATGCGCTGGTACAGCTCCACCTGCTTGGCGGGGTCCTGGATGGTGATCAGCGCGCGGGCATGGCCCATGCCGATCTGCCGCTGGCGCAGGCCCAGCTGGATCTCCGGCGGCAGCTTCAGCAGCCGCAGGTAGTTGGCCACCGTCGCGCGGTCCTTGCCCACCTTGTCGCTCAGGCCCTCCTGGGTCAGGTTCACCTCGTCGAGCAGGCGCTTGAAGCTGATGGCCACCTCGATGGCGTCCAGCTCCTCGCGCTGGATGTTCTCCACCAGCGCCATCTCCAGCATGCCCTCGTCGTTGGCGATGCGGATGTAGGCGGGGATCTCCGTGAGCCCGGCCACCTGCGAGGCGCGGAAGCGGCGCTCGCCGCTGATCAGCTGGTACTTGTCGTAGCCCAGTTTGCGCACCGTCACCGGCTGGATGATGCCCAGCTCCTTGATGCTCTGCGCCAGCTCCAGCAGGGCTTCCGGCGCGAAGTGCGTCCGCGGCTGGAAGGGGTTCGGTTCGATCTGCGCGATGGGGATCGCCGCCACGCCGCCGGCCACGCGCGGCTGCGTGCCTTCGGCCATGGGCGACCGTTCGGTGACGTCCGTGTTCGAGTCCTCCAGCAATGCGCTCAGGCCGCGGCCCAGTCCTTTCTTCTTCATGCCTCTTCCTCAACGATGGGGATGGTGCGCTCCTGTTCGCGGATGCGCGTCATGTCGTTCTTCTGCAGGATCTCCCGCGCCAGGTTCAGGTAGTTCGTGGCGCCCTTGCTGCTGGCGTCGTGCATGATGATCGTCTGCCCATGGCTCGGCGCTTCGCCCAGGGCCACGTTGCGGTGGATCACCGTGTCGAACACCAGCTGCTGGAAGTGCGTCTTCACTTCCTCCACCACCTGGTTGGCCAGGCGCAGGCGGCTGTCGTACATCGTCAGCAGCATGCCCTCGATCACCAGCTCGGGGTTCAGGCGCTGCTGCACGATCTTGATCGTGTTCAGCAGCTTGCCCAGGCCTTCCAGCGCGAAGTACTCGCACTGCACCGGCACGATCACGCTGTCGGCGGCCACCAGCGAGTTCACCGTCACCAGGCCCAGCGAGGGCGAGCAGTCGATGATGATGAAGTCGTAGTTGTCGCGGAGCGGGTCCAGCACCTTCTTCATCTGGCGCTCGCGCTCGGGCATGTCGATCATCTCGATCTCCGCGCCCACCAGGTCGATGTGCCCCGGCAGCAGGTCCAGGTTCGGGTTGTCCGTGGTGAGCACCACGTCCTGCGCGGGCGCCCCGTTGATGATGCTCTCGTAGATGCTCGCCTTCACGTTGCGCGGGTCGAAGCCCGTGCCGCTGGTCGCGTTGGCCTGGGGGTCGGCGTCCACCAGCAGGGTGCGGCGCTCCAAGGCGCCCAGGCAGGCGGCCAGGTTGATGGCGGAAGTGGTCTTGCCCACGCCGCCCTTCTGGTTCACGATGGCGATGATCTTGGCCATTTCGATGCTTGGTTTGGGAGGGCCGGAGCGTTGGGTCAACGGCTCCGACGGCGGCGAAAGTAGCGGGGTGCGCAGCGCCGCTCCGTGCCGTTGGGTCAACGACTTTTTAACGATCGGGTGTCCGGTATCCCGTTGCACAAATGGCTACGCCCGCGCAGGCCGTGGGGGCGGAGGACGTTCCGCGGCCTGTTGAAAGATCGCTCCGGTACGCACGGATCCGCTACCTTCATCAGCACCCCGTGTGACCCGGCGGCCCCGCCCCGGTCCTAACCGCACCAATCCCCGACCCCATGTTCGACCAGATCCTTTCCACGCTCAGCCAGCAGGCCACGCCCGAGCTGATGAGCAAGCTCGGCCTCAACGAGAAGCAGGCCACCGGCTCGGTGCACGCCGCGGCCGACAGCGTGAAGCAGGTCATCGGCGGCGCCGACGGCTTCGGCCTCGACGACGTGCTGAACCTCTTCAGCAACGCCAAGAACACCGCCAACGCCGACGGCATCCTGGGCAACATCGGCCAGGTGCTCAGCGGCAAGCTCACCGGCCAGGTGGGCCTCGATGCGGCCAAGGCCGGCGGCGTCAAGGACATGCTCCTGCCCATGATCACCGACCTGGTGAGCAAGCATGTGGGCGGCGACGCCGGCAACCTCAAGCAGGTCATCGGCGGCTTCGGCGGCGGCGACCTGGCCGGCATGGCCAAGGGTATGCTCGGCAAACTCTTCAGCTAGGACACCCAAAACCCGGACCATATGGCCATCCTGAAAGTGATCGAGATCCTCGCCAGCAGCAAGAACGGCTGGGAGGACGCCGCGGCGGCGGCGGTGAAGGAAGCGAGCAAGACCGTTCGCGGCATCCGCTCGGTGAACATCACCAACCAGAGCGCGGTGGTGGAGAAAGGCAAGATCGTGGAGTACCGCGTGAACTGCCGCATCAGCTTCGCCATCGAGAAGTGATCCTTACCGAACGTTAACAGGAGGCAAGGGGCTTCGGCCCCTTTTCTCGTTTCCTTCGCCCCCATGAGCACCGTGGAAGATTTCACCAGGACCATGCAGGAGGGCTACGCCATCGCTGGCGGGTCCATCCTCCTGGGCGCCCCCCTTTTCCAAGGCGACTGTCCCAAGGACACCTACGTGCGGGTGCCGCTGCGCACCATGAACCGCCACGGCCTCATCGCCGGGGCCACCGGCACGGGCAAGACCAAGACGTTGCAGGTGCTGGCGGAACAGCTCTCGTTGCAGGGCGTGCCCACGCTGCTGATGGACATCAAGGGCGACCTGAGCGGCATCGCCGCACCGGGCACGGCCAACGACAAGATCACGGCGCGCCACCAGAAGCTGGGCCTGCCGTGGGAACCGGCCGCCATCCCCGTGGAGCTGCTCACCCTGAGCCAGGAGCCCGGGGCGCGGCTGCGCGCCACCACCAGCGAGTTCGGCCCTGTGCTGCTGGGCCGCATCCTCGAGCTGAACGAGACCCAGCAGAGCGTGCTGGCCCTGGTGTTCAAGTACTGCGACGACAACGGCCTGCCGCTGCTCGACGTCCAGGACCTGCGCCGCACCCTGCAGTTCACCACGCAGGAGGGCAAGGCCGACATCCAGAAGCAGTACGGCCAGGTGAGCGCCGCCACGGTGAACACCATCCTGCGCAAGCTCATCGAGCTGGAGCAGCAGGGGGCCGACACCTTCTTCGGCGAGCGCAGCTTCGACCCGCATGACCTGTTGACACTGCGCGACGGCAAAGGCGTGGTGCACATCGTCCGGCTCACGGACATCCAGGACCGGCCCCGCCTCTTCAGCACCTTCATGCTCTGCCTGCTGGCCGAGATCTACAGCACCTTCCCCGAGGTGGGCGACCCCGAGAAGCCCAAGCTGGTGCTCTTCATCGACGAGGCCCACCTGATCTTCGACAACGCCACCAAGGCCCTGCTGGACCAGGTGGAGACCATCATCAAGCTGATCCGCTCCAAGGGCGTGGGCATCTATTTCTGCACGCAGGACCCGGGCGACGTGCCGGACAGCGTGCTGGGCCAGCTGGGCCTGAAGGTGCAGCACGCGCTGCGCGCCTTCACCGCGAAGGACCGCACCACCATCAAGAAGACCGCCCAGAACTACCCGATCACCGCCTTCTACGACACCGAGGCGCTGCTCACCTCGCTCGGCATCGGCGAGGCGCTCGTCACCGCGCTGAGCGAGAAGGGCATGCCCACGCCGCTGGCGCACACGCTGGTGCGGTCGCCGGGCACGCGCATGGACGTGCTCGCCCCGAACGAGCTCCAGGCCCTGGCGAACGGTTCGGAGCTGGCGCGCAAGTACAACGAGGTGATCGATCGCGAGAGCGCGAGCGAGATCCTGGACAAGCGGCTGAAGGACCACCAGGGCGGCGACGCTCCTACGCCCGCACCGGCCCCGAAGCCGGTGAAGAAGGAGACCAGCGTGATCGAGGACATCAGCAAGAACACCATGGTGCGCCAGGTGGGCCGCACGGTGTTCCGTGAGCTCACCCGCGGCCTGCTCGGCGTGCTGGGCGTCAAGACCCGCCGCTGACCATGGCCTTGCGCCTCTTCCTCCCGCTGGCCCTCACCGCCCTGGCCTGCGGTCCGGTGCCGGCCCATGAGGACGTGGGCGTTCCACCCGGCCCGGCCGCGCCGGACCGCCCGCTGAAGCCGCTCGCCGGTCAGGTGATCGTGAGCTACAACGTCGAGAACCTCTTCGACACCCTCGACGATCCACGCACCAACGACGACGACTTCCTGCCGAACGGCAAGCTGCATTGGACGGGCGAGCGCTACCGCCACAAGCTGAGGCAGCTCGCCCGGGCCATCGCGTGGACCGGTACCGAACTGCCGCCGATCGTGGGGCTGACCGAGGTGGAGAACGGCGCCGTGCTCGCCGACCTCGTCCGGACGAAGCCCTTGGACCAAGGCGGATACCAGGTGGTCCACTTCGACTCCCCGGACGAACGGGGCATCGACGTGGCCTTGCTCGTCCGCGCGGCCTATGCCTCCGTGCTGGCGAAAGAGCCGCTGGCCGTGCCGCTGGGGAGCGACCGCACCCGCGATGTCCTGTACGTGGAGCTCGGCCTGGCGTCCGGCGCCCGGCTGCACGTCTTCCAGGACCACTGGCCCAGCCGGCGGGAAGGTGCGGCGGAGAGCGAGCCCAAGCGCCTGGCCGCCGCCCGCGTGGTACGGGACAAGGTGGACGCGATCCTGGCCAAGGACCCGTAGGTCAAGGTGCTCATCATGGGCGACTTCAACGACTACCCGCAGGACCGCAGCATCCAGGAAGGGCTGCGCGCGGGGTGCCGCGACGATGCGGCGAAGGACCTGGTGGACCTGATGTGCGCAAGCACGCCCCCCCAGGACACCGACGGCAGCTAACTGCACGACGGCCGGTGGGGCTACCTGGACCAGATGATCGTGAGCCGGGGCTTCCGCACGGGCGAGGGTCCCAAGGCCGCATCGGCCAGGGCCTTCCGGGATGAGCGCCTCCTGTTCAAGCATCCCAGGTTCGGCCTGGCGCCCGACAAGACCTACAGCCGCGACGACTACAAGGGAGGCTTCTCCGACCACCTGCCGGTGGTGCTGGAGGTGCGGTAGGGGAGACCGCTCAGTCCCGGCGGCTGGCGCCCAGGTACATCATCACGTAATAGAGCAGCGTGGCCACCGAGCCGAGGGCCGCCACCAGGTAGGTGCGGGCGGCCCACTTCAGGGCGTCGGCGCTCATGGCGTATTCGGACGGCTGCACGATGTGGCTGCGCTCCATCCAGGCCAGGGCCCGGCGGCTGGCGTCGTATTCCACCGGCAGGGTGACCAGGCTGAAGACCGTGGTGGCCGCGAACAGGAGGATGCCGAACAGCAGCAGCTGCGGGAAGGTATTGATCAGCAGGATGCCGCCCAGCAGCACCCATTGCACCAGGTTGCTCGCGATGCTCACCACCGGCACCAGCGCGCTGCGCATCGCCAGCCACTTGTAGGCGGTGGCGTGCTGCACGGCGTGGCCGCATTCGTGGGCGGCCACCGCGGCGGCGGCGGCATTGCGGGCGTGGTAGACGGGCTCGCTCAGGTTCACCGTCCGGGTGGCGGGGTTGTAGTGGTCGGTCAGCTGGCCGGCCACGCTCACCACCTGCACATTGGTGATGCCGTGGTCGCGGAGCATGCGCTGGGCGATCTCCGCACCGCTCATGCCGTTGCTCAGCGGTGTCGCGCTGTATTTCTGGAAACGGCTCCGCAGCTGTTGGCTCACGAAGAAGCTCACCAGCATCACCACGATCCCGATCATCCACGCTCCGGCCATGTTCGTTCAGTCCCCGGGGATTGGGTCCGGGATGCCTGGGCCTAGCAAGATCGGCACCGATCGTCCGGAACGGTCACGTTGGCAGGACCGCCGGACCTAATCGTGGTCCTCGGCGTCCGCCTTCTTGATTTCCTCGTCGAGGATGTCCTCGATTTTCTTGCGCGTGATGTCGTTGATCTTGTCGTCCACGCGGGCCTGCTTCTTCATGAAGCGGAACATGGCGTTCTTCTTGATCTCGTAGGCCACGTACTGCGTGTACTCCTTCGTGGTCTCGTTGTAGCGCGTCTCCTCGCCGATCTTCCGCAGATCGGCCAGCTGGGTGTCCATCACCTCGCGCACCAGCGTCTGGAACTTGTCGGCCACATCGGCCGCTGCGGCGTTCTCCGTCTGCCCCAGGTACTGGTCCGTCACCGCGCGGATGTTGGTCTTCACCTGCGCGGCCACCTGGTTCTTGGCGTCCAGGTCGGCCTTGCTGCGGGCGATGTTCTGCTTCACGCTCACGCCGGTGCCGGTGCCCCGGAAGAACCGGTTGTTGCTCTCGTACTTGTTGCCGCTGAAGGGCATCTTCACCTTCTCGCCGGCGGGGCTTGTGCTCTTGCAGGCCGGCAGGGCCGCTGCCAGGCAGAGCGTGAGCAACGAAAGGTGCAGGGGGGTACGGAAGGTCCTCATGGGTGGTGCGTTCGGGTGGGGGACGTGCAAAGAAAAACCATGCCAGCCGTCCGCTGCGCCCGCATCGGACGGGTTCCCATACGCCATGGGCGCTGCTTGGCCGTCCACGGAAAAGCCGCCATCTTTCGGAAAATACCAAGACCCATGAGAGCACTCAAGACCCTCCTCATCATCCTGGCGGCCGTGCTGGTCATCTTCCTCATCCTCGGACTGATCGGACCCAAGCACAGCCATGTGGAGCGCTCCACGGTGATCAAGGCCCCGGTCGCCGTGGTCTGGTCGCATGCCAGCTCGCTGAAGAAGAACAACGAGTGGAGCCCGTTCCTGGAAATGGACCCCACCGCGAAGGTCACCTACGAGGGGGAGGACGGTGCCGTGGGATCCAAGAGCCGGTGGGAAGGGGGCTCCTCAGGCAAAGGCTCCCAGGAGATCACCGCCATCGAGGCGGAGAAGCACATGGGCATCAAGCTCCTGTTCGAGGGCATGATGGGCGGGGAAGCCAACGCCGACCTGAACTATGAAGCCCTGGGCGACAGCACCAAGGCCACCTGGTCGTTCGATTCGGAGAACGGGTTCATGGGCCGCGCCTTCTGCGTCTTCATGGACATGGACAAGATGATCGGTGGCGAATTCGCGAAGGGGCTGGCCAAGCTGAAGACCCTCAGCGAGGACGATGCCGCCAAGATGGCCGCACAGCCCAAGACCTACCGCGGCTTCGCCATCGAGACCGTGGAGCGCCCCGAGATGGTGTACGTGGGCAAGCGGGAGGTGGTGAAGTGGGACAAGATGGGCGCCTTCTTCGGCAAGAACTACCCGGCCCAAGGCAAGGCCCTGGGCGAGGCCAAGCTGGAGATGGCCGGTGCCCCCAGCGGCGTTTACTTCAAGTGGGACGAGCCCAATAAGCAGGCCGACGTGATGGCCGCCATGCCCGTGAAGGCCGGTGCCGACACCAAGGTGAAGGGCTGGGAGACCTTCGTGGTGCCCGCCGGCAAAGCGCTCCTCATCCCATACCACGGCGCCTACGACAAGAGCATGGAGGCCCACCTGGCCATGGACGAGATGATGAAAGCCAACAACCTGGCCCTCCGCGACGTGGTGATCGAGGAGTACGTGACCGATCCCATGGCGGAGAAGGACACCACCAAGTGGCTCACCAACATCTACTACATGGTCAAATGACCGGTCCGCTCCGGACGTGGAAAGGCCCCCGGCGACCCCGGGGGCTTTTCCATTCCCGGAGGCGATCGGCCGGGGATCGTTCATGCTTCGTCCGGGGGCGGGCTGGCGGGTGCATCGCGGCGGCCCAATTTCGCACCCCATGGCCCTGCGCATCAGCTATTGTCCGTACCGGCTGCGGTTCATCCATCCGTTCGGCACCGCCCATGGGGTGCGCGAAGGCACCGACAGCCTCTTCATCCGGCTGGAGGAGCATGGTGCGGTGGGCTATGGGGAGGTCACCTTGCCGCCTTACCTGAAGGAGAAGCCGGCGGAGGTGGTCCAACGACTGGAGGCCCTGGGGCGATCAGGGCTGGCCGACAGCGATGCGCTGCGTGCGGTGCTGGACGATCCCGATGCTTTCGGGTCCGGTCAGCAAGGATGTCGGGCCGGCCTGCACATGGCTTGGATCGATCTGGTCGGTTATCAGCAACAACTTCCTATTTATCAGCTACTTGATATCCATCTATCAAAGTCAGTTGTCGCGCTGGTGACGATCGGGATCACCGAGCCGCGGGACGTGGCTGATAAATTGCTTGAACTTCCGGCATTCAATGCATTGAAAATCAAAATAAAAGACCGGTCATCCATGGCGATGCTCGAGGCCGTCCGGCGGCTGGACGGCCGCCAGCTGTTCCTGGACGCGAACCAGGGCCTGGACGACGTGGATGAAGCGCTGGCGCTCGTGGCCGCGGCAGACAATCGGCTGCTGGCCCTGCAGCAACCGTTCGCCGTGGATCGGGCCGATCACCAGCGGGACCTACAGGCCCGGATCCCGGTCTGCATCTACGGCGACGAATCCATCCAAGGGCCGGAGGATCTGGAGCGGGCGCCGGGCGTGTTCGGCGGGGTCAACATCAAGCTGATGAAGTGCGGCG
>JAFDZF010000194.1 GCA_018267055.1 Bacteroidota bacterium | reverse complement strand
CCGTGTGCTTGTGCCGGATCGGGGAACCCGAAATGAAGGTGTTCCGCCGTTCCGGGGAATACGGGACACCTTTCCTGTGCACTATCGCACACCGTGAGCACGTGGTCGAAGTGCTGCCCATCGAAGGCGTCCACGGTCTTCGAGGTATGCCCGGAGATGTCGATGCCATCTTCCTGCATGGTGGCCACCGCACGCGGGTCCAGGCCGTGCGCTTCGACACCGGCGCTGAACACCTCGAGGCGATCGCCCGCGAAATGCCGGATGTAGCCTTCGGCCATCTGGCTGCGGCAACTGTTGCCGGTGCATAGCACGAGCACGCGCTTGGTCATACCAGCAGCCAGATGAGGTTGATGGCGCAGAACTTCGGGTCGAATCCGAAGAGGACTTGCAGCACGACCACCGATGCCGTTATCACCAGCGGCTTGCGGTGCTTGGTAACGAAGGCCCGCATGGCTCAGCAGCAACTGGTGTCGCAGCACGTGCTATCCTGGGGAACATAGCTGTCCATCAACCCCGACAGGCTGGCTTTGGCCTCATTCCACCGCTTCGCATCGATGCAATAGCACACCCGCGTTCCGTCCACATCGCCCTGGATCAGCCCGGCCTCCTTCAGCTCTTTCAGGTGCTGGCTGACGGTGCTCTGCGAAAGCGGCAGCTCGTTCACGATGTCGCCGCACACGCAAGCGTTTTTTCCGACCAGGAGCCGGAGGATGGCTACGCGTGCCGGATGCCCCAAGGCCTTGGCATATCGAGCGATCCGGTTGTCCTCAAGGGTGAACTCGTCCAGCTTGGCCGTTCCCATGGCGTTCTGATTTGATCGTAATATTACGATTATTCTAGGGCGTGCAGTGAAAAAAAAGTGTTCGTCGATGAAAATCTTGATCTGGTAGAAGAATAATGCGGTTTCGTCTTGACAAGCGACCCGCTCACGTGGGAATTTGCAGCAGCTAAACCGCTTCCGCATGTGGCCTGTGATGACCCTTACGCTCCTGCTCCAGCTCACGGATGATGAGCAGCTGTACGCCCAGGAGCGGACGATCGCGCCCCCGCCGGTGGAACAGGCCGCACCCGCCGTTCCGGCCGAGGAAGCCCCTGTTGCCGAATGGCCGGGCGAAGCGGCGAGCAACGGCTGACCTTGAATGGTTCGGGGGCGATGGCTCCCGATGAGCGCGGACCCCGGGGCCAGCGATGGCATCGGGGTCCTTCTCGTTCCGGCCGGTCCTGCCGGTGCGATCGGGGCAAGGCGCGGGGCTGCCGATCTTCGGCCCGTCATGCGATCGCTCATCCTCTGCACCGTCCTGCTCGTGCCCTGCCTGTCCGCCCGCTCGCAATGGCGGTTCGAGGGCGATACCAGCGCCACCTGGGAACAGGCCATCGCGCGCTACCAGGAGCTGGACCGCTTCCACACCGGTGCCAAGCTGCTGGAGATCGGCCGTGACGATGGCGGGCAGCCCCTGCACCTGTTCATCATCAGCGATGGCAGCGGCTTCACGCCTGACAGCATCCGGGCCCACGGCAAGAACATCCTCTGGATCACCAACGCCATCCACGCGGGCGAGCCGGACGGCATCGACGCCAGCCTGCTGCTGGCGCAGGCCCTGCTGGAGAGCGACCAGCTCATGGGCCTCACCGTGCACACCGCCGTATGCATCGTGCCGGTGTACAACATCAGCGGGGCGCAGCGGCGCGGGGCCTTCAGCCGGGTGAACCAGAACGGCCCCCGGGCCTATGGCTTCCGCGGGAACGCCCGCAACCTGGACCTCAACCGGGACTTCATCAAGATGGACGCCGCCAACACGTGGGCGCTCAACACCGCCCTGGCGAAGTGGGATCCCGATCTCTACTTCGAGACGCACGTGAGCGACGGCGCGGACCACCGCTACCTGATGGAGCTGCTCACCACGCAGCAGGACAAGCTCGGTCCCACCATGGGGGCGTTCATGGCCTCCACGCTGGAGCCGGGCCTGTACGCCTGGATGGGCCGCAAGGGCATCGACATGTGCCCCTATTTCGAGACGTGGAAGGAGGTGCCCGACAGCGGCCTGGTCGGTTTCTGCGACGGTCCCCGCTACAGCACCGGCCTTAACGCGCTGTTCGACCGCATCGGCATCCTCAGCGAGACGCACATGCTGAAGCCCTATGCCGACCGCGTGAACGCGACCTTCCAGCTGATGCTGGCCACGCTGGCCGTGATGGACCAGCACCCGCGTGAGCTGGCCGAAGCCCGCCGCGCGGCCAAGGCGTCCACCGCGGCGATGGCGACGTACGGCCTGAACTGGCGGCTGGACACCGACGCGGTGGAACAGCTGCCGTGGAAAGGCTACGCGACGGAGCATCCCCCCAGCGCCGTCAGCGGCCTGCCACGCCTGCGCTACGATCATGCCCGGCCCGAGGACGTGCTGGTGCCCTGGCGCGATACCTACCGTCCCGCGCTCACCAAGCGGAAGCCGAAGGCCTACGTCGTGCCCCAGCAATGGCGCGAGGCCATCGCGCGGCTGGAAGCGAACGGCGTGGCCCTGGAGCGCCTGCGCGCCGACACCGTGCTCACCGTGGAGCAGGACAGCATCGGCACGTTCGCCACCGCGGAGGAGCCGTACGAGGGGCATTACCTCCATCGGAACGTCCAGGTGTCCCCGCGCAGGCACCGGGCGATCGCCCGCGCCGGTGATGTGCTCGTGCGGACGGGCAGGTCCACGGACCGTTACGTCATGGAAGTGCTCGAGTGCGACGCGGACGACAGCTTCTTCGCCTGGAACTTCTTCGATGCCGTGCTGCAGCAGAAGGAGTGGTTCTCCGATTACGTCTTCGAGGACCTGGCCGCGGACCTGCTGGTGAAGGAGCCGGGCCTGAAGCAGGCGCTGGAGGCGCGCCGCGCGGCCGACCCCGCCTTCGCGAAGGACGCCTGGGCGCAGCTGTACTTCGTCTACCAGCGCTCGCCGTGGTTCGAGGCGCACTACCGCTCCCACCCGGTGATGCGCGTGGTGGACTAGGGCGTCATGGATGCGCTCGTCGGTGATCGGCCGATCGAGGCATGCGCTATCCTTGCGGTCATTCCCACCGCATCATGGAACTGTACGACATCGGCATCGGCGCACGCGTGAAGCATCCCACCCTGGGCGTGGGCGTGGTCTACGACATGGACCCGCGCACGGTGCACGTCTTCTTCCGGGAGCATGGCGAGCAGCCGATCGCCCGCTCGTTCGAGGGGCTGATCACCATCGCCCCGGGCGTGGGAACGGGCGCTGCCGAGCTCGACCTGGACAGCGTGAAGAGCGCCCTGCGCAGCGTGCTGCGCGAGGAGAACATGCCGCAGCGGCCCGTGCACCTGGCGCGGCGCTGGCACAAGGGCGTGCTCGAGATCAAGAGCGCCGACCCGGCCATCAAGGGCAAGGAAGTGCCCCTGGAGGACTTCTTCCACAAGATCGTGATGATGCGCGACCGCTTCCGGGTGCTGGAGCAGAAGATCAACGCGCACACCGGCCTCAGCGAGCAGGACAAGGTGGAGATGCAGCAGTACGTCACCCGTTGCTACGGGTCCCTCACCACCTTCAACATCCTCTTCGAGGACAAGGAGGACCAGTTCGTGGGGCAGAAGAGCGAGTAGCAGGCCTGCCTCATGCCCGCGGGTGGAACCGCAGGATGTTGCTGCGCAGGTACTCGCGGTCCAGGTGCGTGTAGATCTCCGTGGTGGTGATGCTGGCATGACCCAGCATCTCCTGCACCGCACGCAGGTCGGCACCGCCTTCCACCAGGTGCGTGGCGAACGAGTGGCGGAAGGTGTGCGGCCCGATCGTCTTCTGGATCCCCGCCTTCACCGCGAGCCGCTTCACCAGGTTGAACACCGAGACGCGGGAGAGCCCGCCGCCACGGGCGTTCAGGAAGAGGATGTCCTCCGCCTGGGCCTTCACCGGCAGGTGGGGGCGCTCGTCCGCGCGGTAGCGGTCGATCTGCCGCACCGCCTCGGGGCTGATGGGCACCAGGCGCTCCTTGTCGCCCTTGCCGACCACGCGGATGAACCCGTCCGTGAAGTGCAGGCGGCTCATGCGCAGGCCGCAGAGCTCGCTCACGCGCAGGCCGCAGCCATAGAGCGTCTCGATCATGGCCCGGTCGCGGTGGGCGAGGGGACGGCTCATGTCGATGGCCTGCACCATCGCGTCGATCTCCTCCACGCTGAGGAAGGTGGGCAGGTGGCGGCCGAGCTTGGGGCTTTCGAGCAGCTCGGTGGGGTCCTGCGTGATCGCCTTCTCGATGCGCAGGCTCTTGTAGAAGGCGCGCACGGCGCTGAGCAGCCGGGCCTGGCTGGACGGTTCTAGCCCTTGCTTGGCCACCTGCGTCAGGAAGGCCTGCAGGTCGTCCAGCCCCATCCGTTCCGGCGCGATGGGCACGGTGTGCTGCTCGGCGAAGTCGCGCAGCTTGCCCACGTCGCGCAGGTACGCCTCCACCGTGCGGTCGCTCAGCGACCGTTCCAGCTTGAGGTGTATGCGCAGGTCGTTGAGCGCCTGTTGCCAGTCCATGGACCAAAGGTGCCGCCCGGTGCCGCGGCCCCGCAGCCGTCCAACGCATGCTCGGTCAACGGCCGTGTGTCAATTGCCGCGGCTACGGCCGCGATCCGCCACCTTTGCGCCATGCGCATCCTCATCGTCAACGGGCCCAACCTCAACCTGCTGGGCACGCGTGAGCCGCACATCTACGGCACCCGCCGCTTCGAGGACCACCTCGAGGAGCTGCGCACCGTCTTCGCCGGGCATACGATCGGGCTGTACCAGAGCAACGTGGAGGGCGAGCTCATCAATGCCTTGCAGGCCGCGGACGGCAGCCACCAGGGCGTGGTGTTCAACGGGGCCGGGTTCACGCATACGAGCGTGGCCCTGCGCGACACCATCGCCGCCATGCGGATCCCGGTGGTGGAGGTGCACATCAGCAACATCCATGGGCGCGAGGAGTTCCGGGAGCGCTCGCTCACCGCGGCGAAGTGCGCGGGGGTCCTCACCGGCTTCGGCCTCGACGGCTACCGCCTGGCGATCGATCACCTGCTCCGGCGGCCCTGATCGAAGGCCGTCCGGTCCAGATCGGTGAAGGTCTTCCAGCCGAGCAGGTAGCGGTCGTAGGCCACGCTGCGGTGGTACATGCCGGTAAGGTCCGGGTCGCGCTCGAGGGCCTGGAGGCGGGCCCGTTCGCGGAGCAGGCCGGGCAGCCGGCGGCAGAAGTGCCGGTGCGCGCGGCCCACCTCCCAGGCGTGCCGGCCGTGGCCTTCGAGCAGGAACTTGAGCGCGGCGAAGTCGTCCAGGATCACGCGGTGGAGGATGCGACCCAGGATCCAGCGGGAGCGCAGGTTCTTCGTCAGCACCGCCAGGCTGTTCCGGAAGTTGAGGTAGGTCTTGCGCGGGCTGCCGTAGCCCAGGGCGCCCCCGCCCACGTGGTAGGCCGTGGCCCGGCTGGTGTGGCCGATGCGCCAGCCCGTGCGCCGCAGGCGCCAGCACAGGTCGATCTCCTCCATGTGCGCGAAGAGCGAGGCATCGAAGCCGCCCGCCGCCCGGAACGCGTCGGCACGCACCATCAGGCAGGCGCCGGTGGCCCAGAACACGTCGCGGTCGTCGTCGTACTGCCCGTGGTCCTCCTCGGTGATCTCGAAGATGCGCCCGCGGCAGAAGGGGTAGCCGTTGCGGTCGATGAAGCCGCCCGCGGCGCCGGCGTGCTCGAAGCGGGTGCGGTCGCGGTAGCTCAGCATCTTCGGCTGGCAGGCGGCCATGTCGGGGTTCGCTTCCAGGTGGTCGCGCAGGGTGCGCACCCAGCCCTCGGTCACCTCCACGTCGGAGTTGAGCAGCACGAAGTAGCGGGCCTCCACCTGCTTCAGGGCTTCGTTGTAGCCGCCTGCGAAGCCGAGGTTCTCCGTGAGGGCGATCGTCCCCACGCCGGGCGCGTTCGCCCGCACCCAGTCCAGCGAGCCGTCGGTGCTGCCGTTGTCGGCCACGATCACGCGGGCGTCGGCCGCGGAGCGCTGCACCACGAGCGGCAGGAACCGCTCAAGCCAGGCCTGCCCGTTCCAATTGAGTATGACGACCGCCGTGTCCATGCCCGCTCGCCCCGCCGCTGCCCGGAAGGCCGGGCAAAAATGGGAAAGAAGCGGCGGCACGCGACGGCGTGCGTCACCACGGCGTCACCGGGAGGTCAACGCGGGTTGTTGAAGTTCTCCTGCACCTCCTCCCCGCTGAGGGTCTGCACGCGGGTGCCGTCGCCGGAGTTCCATGGCGTATCGGTCTGGTGCAGCATCTGGTTCCAGCGCGGGTTCTTCAGCTCGCCCGGCACCTCCGAGTGCAGCAGTGTCCAGCAAGTGGTGGAGCGTTCGGGCTGCCAGAACACGAAGCGCTTGTCGGTGTAGCGGCCGGCGCGGTAGTAGTGCCAGATCATGTACGGGATGGTGCTCGTCTCGTTGCTGCGGTCCATCACCGTGTTGGGCTCCCCGTACTTGAGGTACACATAGCCCTGGTCCGATTCGTAGCCGCGCATGTTGCGGCAGCCATAGAGCTGGTTGGCGTGCAGCACGGCCTTGTGGTAGCGCTCCCAGGCTCCGGCCGGGTCATAGCCGTTGCGGTTGTACCAGAAGGTGTACATGAAGTTCTTCATCACCCGCAGGTCCTTGTCGGTCCAGCGGTCCTCGATGATCTTGCGTTCCATCTCCGAGGCGATGGGCTTCATCGAGCGGAGGTGCTCGGCCAGGGTGTCCGCGTTGGTGAACCGGTCCACGAAGGTGTGCCCCAGGTCGGCCGTGGCCACGGCGGTCACGTCGTACGACAGCGGGTTGTTCCGTTGGAAGAACTGCTCCTGCCGCCCGAGCAGGTCGCCCTTGCGGTCGCGGGCCTCGATGCTCAGCAGGTAATTGCCCGAGGGCAGTTTGTCGATGCCGAACTCCATGCCCACCGGCACCGTGGGCGCCGCCTTCATGCGCTGCACGTGCTTGTAGGCCCCCACCACCTGGCGTCCCTCATAGTCCTCGATCTGGCAGGTCACCAGGAAGAGGCTGTCCCCCTGCAGCGCCTGCGGGGCGCCATAGAGCTCGGCGAAGAACCCCAGCTTGTCCACCCCCGGCGGGTAGTAGGTCCCGGGGAAGGGGACGCTGGCCCCCTCGGAGGCGCGTTCGGGCCGCTTGGTGAACACGATGTCGGAGAAGGAGAGGCCGGCGGGCCGCTCCACCACGATCAGCGGGGTGCGGTACGACGAGCGGGCCGTGTCGGCCAAGCCGAGGTCGCGCAGCTCCACCGTCAAGGCGTACTGGCCTGGGGGCAGCACGAACTGCTCCTGGTGCATGAAGTCGCCGTGGAGCGTGTCGGCCCGTTCGGGCGAGGCGATCACCGTCTTGCGGTAGTCCACGATGGCGCCGTCCTTCTCGATCAGGGTGAGCGCCTCCACCTTGGCCTGCTGGAAGCCCCGCTCATCGGTGGTCCACACCGCCGTGCTCCCGACCACCGAAAGGTTCACATCCACCTGGTCGCCCGTGCCGAGCGCCTGGGTCCGTTTGGTCTCGACCAAGGCGTCCAGCGTGCCTTGCGCGAAGACCGAGGGGACGATCAGCAAGGCGGCCGCGGCGGTTGTCCAGGAACATGTCATGACCCAAAGTTAACCCGGTGCCCCAGGGGCATCGCACCATTCCCTGGGCGAGGCGGACCGTTGGCTTGGCCTGTCCGGAAAGGCTATCCCCAGGTGAGCGGGTCAAGCCGGAGGTAGAAGTCCAGCCGGCCGATGGGGGTGCAGCAGGTCCCAGGCGGGAGCTCGGGCAGGAACGGACCACGGAACGGGCACATGGAGGGGGAGAGGGCGCGTGAAGACGCTCGAAGGACGAAGCCGCCCGTGGGCGGCCCGTCATCGGCGGAGAGGGAGGGATTCGAACCCCCGTTGCCCTTGCGGGCAAAGCGGTTTTCAAGACCGCCGCATTCGACCGCTCTGCCACCTCTCCAGGGAGCGGCCCGGCCGGGCCGGCGCGAAAGTATCCATCCCGGGAACGGGAAAGCCCTCCGAAGAGGGCTTTGGTGGAGCAAAAGAGATTCGAACTCTCGACCTCCGCATTGCGAACGCGGCGCTCTGGCCAGCTGAGCTATTGCCCCAGGATGTCGAGCGCGAATATCGGCGATCGGCGGCGTTCACACCAAGGCTCGCAGCGCCCCGTGGAGCTCGGCCCCGATCGTCCGCCAGTTCAGGCGGTCGGCGTATTCCCGGTAGGCCGAGCGGGCGAGCCGTTCGTAGCCTTCGCGATCGTCCATCCAGGTGAGCACCCGCTGCACATAGGTCTGTGCGGGGGCCTTCGCGGGGAAGAGGAAGCCGTTGTGGCCTTCGCGCACCGCGTCGCTCACGCCGCCCACGTCGCGGGCCAGGCTGGGTAGGCCCATGGCGCTGGCCTCCGCGTACACGATGCCGAAGCACTCGGCGATGGAGGGTACGAGCAGGAAGTGCGAGCGGAGGAGCAGCTGTGCCAGGCGCCGCTGGCCCCAGGGCGAGTTCTTCTCGATGAAGGGGATCACCTCGAGGAAAGGTGCGGCGGTGGCGGGTGGCGGCACGCAGCCGACCACGGTCAGGCGCGTCGGAAGCCCGGCGGCATTGAGCAGGCGCGCCACCTCCCAGGCCAGCGGTCCGCCCTTGCGCTCCCAGTTCACGCCGATGAACAGCAGCTCGCAGCGTTCCAGCGGGCGCGAGCGGATGGCGTGCGTCACGTGCGCCTCCCCGGGCTCCAGCTCCAGGTTGCTGCCGAAGGGGATCACCCGTACGCGGGCCGGATCGGCGCCGTAGCGCTCCACCGCGGAGCGCGCGGCCCACCGGGACGCATAGATCGCCAGGTCGCAGTTGCGCAGGGCTTCGCGCTCCAAGTGGTGGCCTTCCTGGATAAGCTCCGCCGGATAGTCCGCGAACTCGGGGTATTCCTCGAGCATATCGGCGAACGTGGCGTCGGTGAAGAACACCTTGGGCTTGGCCGTGCGCAGCAGCGATACGGGGATGCTGCTCGGGGAGAGCACCACGTCGCTGCCGTCGCTGTCCACGTGGGTGGCGATCTCGCGGGCGAAGCGCTGCGCCATGCGCACCGATCGCTCCACCGGCAGGGGGCCGTGCGCGCCGGTGAGGGCGTACACCTTGTTCACCGCCTTGTTGATGAGCAGGCGGGCCTGCTGCAGCTGGTCCACGTGGTCCAGGTGCGCGCCCTGCCGCTCCAGCGCCCGGGCGATGAAGTACACCGAGCCGCTCCAGGCGCGGATGTCCGAGGCATCATACAGCGATGCATAGGAGATGCGGAGCGGACGCAGGGGGGAGGCCATGCTGGTCATGGCTGCATCCGCGGTCCGCTTCCCACGAAGCAGGGCGATGGATGGATCCGCCATACGCTGCAAAGCTGGTGACAAGAGGTATGCGACGCAATACACGGGGTCGGCCTTCCAGGAGCGGCGGCCGCGCATCGGCCACCGGTCGGTTCAACGGGCGAAGCGCAACCGCAGGCCCGCATTGGCATACACGAAGTTCACCTTGGGGTTGGTATCGAAGTCGGAACCCTTGAACACATTGCTCATGGCCACGTCGTAGCCGCCTTCCACGAAGAGGAAGCCGAGTTCCACGCCGGCCCCGAAGCCGAGGTACCACTGGGTGCCATTGGTCTTCACCGTCAGCGCGTCGTTGTCGAGGTCCGCATTGAGGTTCATCAGCACCGAGGGGCCGCCCATGGCGTAGACGTTCAGCATGGGCTCGTCCGCGGGGTCGAACAGGTGGAAGCCGAGCATCACCGGCACCCGCAGCGAACGGCTGGTATAGGTGAAGTCCTGCGCAGGCGCGGTCACTTCACTGTTGGGGCCGGTGGCCACCAGGCTGTAGTCGAGGTTGCGCACCAGGAACTGGATCCCCGGCTTCAGGAACCAGCGGTCCCCGATGAGCAGGTCAGCGCCGAACTGGTAGCCGGCCCGGCCGACCCACCGCTCGTGACCGGATTCCTGGACATTGGAGCCGTTGTAGCCGCCATAGAGGTGGACCTCTTGGGCACGGGCCGTCCCGATGCAGCAAGAGAGGGTCAGCAAGGCAGCGCACAACGGAAGGAGGGAGGAGGAACGCATGGCACAGGTCTTTTGCTTCCTGTACCCAAGGACCCGGCCATTGGAGGTAAAGGCCTGGATCCCGCGTCCGCAGCGGCATTCCGGTCGTGGGGACGGGCACCCGGTGAGGTGGGGCTTGCTGCGTTGGTCACCAGAACGGGGACCAGCCTCCCCGGCGTCCGGAGGTCATCGCCGGCGTCCGCCACCGCCGCCACCGCGCGAAGGGACGCTGGGGCGGGGCGCCGAAGGTGCGGAGCGCTGCATGGACGGGGCCTGCCGCGGGGCCGACCGCATCGCGGGCGGAGCGGACTGCTGGCGGTAGCCGTTGAAGTCGTTCACGCGCTGCTGCCCCCGGGAACGGTCCTGCTGGATGCGTTGCGGCTCGGGCTGCAGATTGGGGCGTTGCTGCGTCGGGCGTCCACCGGGCTGTGCGGAAGGCTGGCGTCCGTCCTGGGGACGGGTGGCGGGCCGCTGCTCCTTGGCGCCATCGGGCATCCTGCTCCAGCGCCCGTTTTGGTACGATTCGGTGCGGCCGCGGTCCTCGCGGTACACATTGCCCTTGCTGTCGGTGAAGTGGTCCTTGTCGATGGGGCGCATCGGCTCGCGGCCTCTCGATGGGGCCACGGGGCGTTTCGCACCGTCGTTGCGGAAAGCAGGGCGGTCGACCACCGTCGGGCGCACGCCACGCACATCCCGGTTGGCATAGAGGTTGGCGCCGCGCACCGCGGACCGGCCGGGGCGGCCGGTGATGCCGCCCGGAGCACCGCTGCGGCCGGTCCAGGACGGACGGTGGCCGTAGTAGCCCCAGTAATGGTGCGTCACCGGCGGGCAGTAGCTGTACGGCCCCCACCAGCCCCAGGCATAGGGCCGGTAGTAGCCCCAGTAGTTCCACCCGGAATAGATCCAGGGGTTGCCCCAGCCCAGGCCGAAGCTCCAGCCCGCCCAGGGGTCGTAGTACATGTTGAACCCCCAGGTGTAGGGGCGCGGGTACCAATAGCCCGGCCACGGACGGTAGTAGTAGCCGGTGCCATAGATCACGGTGCCGCCCTGCACGTAGCAGCCGAGGTAGCCCGGCGTATAGCCCACGAACACCGCGTCCGGCGTATAGTCATAGATGTACACGTAACGCACGTTGTAGGCCGAGCTGCTGGGCGGGATGTCGTTCACCTGCGGGGGCACGGACGTGCTCACCGTCCACGGGCCGTCGGGTGAAGGCCCTTCGTACCACACGGCATTATCGCACACATGGTACACGCCGTTGATGCGCAGCACCGTGGTGCTCGCATTGATCGCGTTGTACACGTCGGTGTTGGCGATGCGCTCGAACTGCGGATCGCCGTCGTAGGTCACCGTCACCGAGGCGGAGGAGCGGTCCACCCGCGCGGTCTGCGGGATGCTCGCGTCGCGCACGGCCTCGCGCGCGGCGGGCGTGCCGGGCACGTGCGCCAGGATGCCGTCCTTCGGCGATCCTTCGGGCACCTGGGCGAAGTCCGGGGGCAATTGGTCGCCGGGCACAAAGCGCCAGGGGCCGCGTTTGAGGTCCTTCGTGGCGTACCAGCGGCCCGAGGCGAGCAGGTAATACTCCTGCGTGGGGATGTCGAGGAAGAGGTCGTCGTCCGTGTTCGTGACGTACATCAGCGACGTGTTGTTGAAGGGCTGCATCTGCGGCGGGCCGTTGAGGTCCACCAGCACGGCCGGCTTCGTGGTCACCACGATGTCGGGCACGATGGCGTCGCCACCCGTGGCGGTGATGGCGGCGGTGCTGTCCACGCTCTTCGCGATGTCGGCGAGGTAGGCGGGCACGTCGGCCTCATGCTTCCAGGGACCCTTCACTTCCTGTGCGGAATACCAGAGGCCTGATCCGTACAGGTACAGATCGCCGCCTTTCGGCCGCACGATCAGGAAGGGCGTGTTCACCACCCGCTCCATGGCCTTCGCAGGCGTGGCGTACACCGGGTCGCCGGTGGAGCGCGAGCTCTTCAGCGGCTCATAGATCGGGTCGCCGTCGATGTAGACCAGCACGCTCGGCTTCTCGCGGTAGATCACCGGCGGCGGGGCGTTCTCGTAGGAAGCGGTGCTCTGCTTCTCCTCTTCCAGCGCCCCCACCAGCCAGTCGATGGGGATCAGGGCGGAGTGCTGCGGGATCTCCGTGGAGAGCATCTCCTTCAGGCGCGCCACCTCATCGGGATCGGTGAGGCCCGGGAAGCGTGCATCGGTCACCTTGAAGGTGGTGAGCTTGCCCATGCGGTCGTCGCGGTCCACCTCCAGCACGCCGTTGCCCCAGATGGCGCCGAAGCGCGGGCTGTCGTCCTGCGTGCGCTGCAGGGCCACCGCGGCGCGCGCGGTGAAGCTGGTGCCGTCGAACGATTCCGGCTGGGGCTTGAACACCTGCACCTGGTCGCCGCCGGAGGTGAACATCAACGGCCAGGCGTCCGCTTCCTGGGCGTGGGCCGCGATGGCGTTCAGCGGAACGGCGGCGAGGGCGAGGCAGCGGAAGAAGAAGGAACGTGCGGTTGTCATGGCGCAGGAGGGTGGAAAGACCACTTGAAGGTACCAAGTATCATGCCCGTGCCCCACCCCGGTCTGTTAAACCATCTGAACGCCGCCGAGCCGGATGGAAAAAGCACGGCCCGCCCCAGGGGAGCGGGCCGCACGGCAAGGGCAGGGGTCACTTGTCGTCGTCGCCGAAGTTGACGCCGATGGTGAGGCCGTAGGTGATGTACTTCGAGGAGAGGTCCTTCAGCGCGGGCGTGTCCTTGAAGGCGCGGCTGAGGCCGAAGCTGGCGCTGGGCTCCAGGGTGAAGTAGCCCAGGTCGAAGCCGAGGCCGGCATCGATGTTGAACGAGCCGTTGTTGAAGTCGCCCTTGTTCCAGCCGATCGCATCGTTCTTGTTGTCCACGCTGAGCAGCACGTCGTACGAGGGGCCGGCCATGAAGCGCAGGTCGAAGTTGTAGCCGTCGATGATGCGGTAGCCGGCGAGGGCCTTCAGCTTCAGGTTGGTGCGCACCAGGTCGTTCTCGATGGTGTTGTGCTCGCCATCGTCCACGGAGATCACCGTGGCGTTGCGGCCAAGGAAGGCGCCGGGCTGGAAGAACAGGCGGTCGCCGATGCGCATGTCGGCGCCCAGCTGCCAGCCGACCGCGCCCTTGAACGTGGTGCCGGTCGTGCCGGAGGTGAGGTCCTGGTAGGTGAGGCCGATCTGCGGGTTCAGCTGGAACTGTGCGGCGGCGGCGAGGAAGGACGAGCAGGCCAGCGCGGTGATCAAGGTTCTCATGGTGGTCAGGGTCTGTTGCGGCCGGTATTTGCCGATCCTGTGCCAGAGAGCTGCATCCCTTGCTGGGCAAGGGCCGTGGAAGGTCGGTCGATCATTGGCGGGCGGCTGTGGCGGATCGTTGCGGCCAATGACCCCGACGTGGTCGGGCTTCCCCATGGCCATGCGGCCGTCCGCACCGCGCGGGGAGCGGGTGGCCGGGGCCGATCGCCTGAGCGCGAGGCGCATCCGTGGGTGGAGCGTGCGCGGGCGCGCCAGGTCCGTGGCCTGGCCTTCGATCTGCAACGGACGGGCATGGAACGACCGTTCGGAGGGGGAAGGAGCACGCTAGGTGCGAAAGCCTTGTGCATGGCGGTGCTGATGCTCGGGAGCGGCAGCTTGCGTGCAGGGGAGGCGGCGAGCGGGTTGCGGATCGATGGCATCGTACGGGTGAAGAAGGTGTCGCCGGCGTCGGCGCGCGTGATCGTGGTGCCCAACGAAGGCGAGGTGCGGACGATCACTGAAGGCCTGTCGCATTTCACCCTGACCCTCGACCTGCAGACCAACTACCTGCTGTCCTTCGAGTGCAACGGCTGCGTCACCAAGCAGCTGCTGTTCGATACGCATGTCCCCGCCGGCCGCGCCTATGAGTTCCCGTTCCAGGTGACGCTGGAGCCGCCGCCGACGGATGCGCCCTTCGCATACGCCGGTCCCGTGGGCCTCATCCGTTACGATCCGGCCATCGCGGACTTCGGGTACGACACCGATTACAAGATCGCCCGCGACGATGTGCTCACCGAGCGCCTGGAGCAGGTGCGCGCCCGATCGGCGGCCGCACCGGTCCCGGACCTGCAGCCGCTGTCCGCGCCGCCCGCCGCTGCGGCCCCTGTGCCCAGCGCACCGGTGGTGGCGGCCCCCGCGCCTCCCGCCCCCCCGAAGCCGGACGTGGATGCGCCCCGGGGACCCTTCGAGGAATTGGCCCCCACGCGTTCCGAGGTCGCTCCCCTGGTGCATCCTACGGGGGAACGCCCGGCCCCTGCTTCCGTTCCCGCCCCTGCACCGGTTCCTGCTCCGCTCCGTGTGCCCCCGGCACCGCCTGTGCTGGTCGCGCCGAAGCCGGCGGAGGCGATCGAGGAGGCGCCCCGGTCCGTTGCATCGCTCGAGCAGGACGGCCGCACCGAAGAGGTCGTTCCGGAGAAGCTGCGCGTGACCACCATCGTGCGCATCCGCGCGGAAGGCCATACCACCGAGTATCGGCGCGTGGCGCAGTATTACGGCGGGGTGGTGTACTTCAAGGACGGCGTGGCCTGCACCGAGGCGGTCTACCACGAAGGCACGGGCCGCTAGGCGCTGCGTTCGAGCCGCACCACGTTCTCCACATGGTAGGTATGCGGGAACATGTCCACCGGCTGCACATGGGTGATGTGGTACAGGTCCTTCAGCAGGGCCAGGTCGCGCGCCTGCGTGGCCGGGTTGCAGCTCACGTATACGATGCGCTCAGGG
>JAFDZF010000193.1 GCA_018267055.1 Bacteroidota bacterium | reverse complement strand
GAAGCGCTCCAGCGTGGCCGTCCGTTCGGTGCAGTAGTTCACCTCATAGATGTCGCCCCGCTGGATGTGCGCCAGCAGGAGCCGCACATGGGCGAGGTGACCCGCCTGGCTGGTCCGGCGTGTCCAAGGAGCGGGCGGAACGGGCGGAAGCGCAGCGGGCGGAGCCAGCAACCGCTGGAGGAACGCCCTTCCCTCGTCCATCGGACCGTGGCCCAGGAACAGGGCGGCTCGTCCAGGCCGAAGCAGCACCCACCACCGTGGGGCCCACCACGCGCTTAGGGGGCCCTCCCCTTCCGCCGCCGCATGACGGCTGGTCAGCCCCTCCAGTTCGTCCTTGAGGTCATAGGCCAGATACCCGAACAGGGTCGTTCCCGAGCGGGAAGGGAAATGCGTGCTCCCCTCGGACGCTTCCCCCACGCCGATGACCCATTCGTCCCGGTCGCCCACCCGGCGCACCAAAAAGCGGTCATAAGGCGCCAAGGCATGCCAATCCAGGGTTCCGGACCAGGACTGCTCGACGGAAGGGACCATTGTGAAGCGAAGGCTGCGGGCAAGTTATCCGCAACCGGGCAACCGCTGCCGAAGCCGGCCGTCCTACTTATGGCCGGGCGACCCACCCGTGCCCGACCCGCCCTGACCTTCGTCCAAGTCCACATCCAGCAAGGCTTTCGACGTTCCACACATCCTCCTGTGCAAAAAACGTCGTTCGTCGAGCAAAAAGTGGGGTTGGACTATTGATTCGGGACGGGTATGACCTAAATTTGGTTATACCATGAAGAAACTCATACCCGTTCTTCTCGCATCCATTATGACCACTTGCCTCCATGGGCAAGGAGCACGGCTGGTCCTGAACGGCAATCCCTATGTGGTATTCGATACGACGTCCACGGCCACGACCTATATCGTGGTCGACAACCCGGCGACGGACGCCATCACCACCACCCCCGCGGGGCAGGGCAATATCGTGAGCGAACGGGAGAAGAACCGCATCCGGTGGACCCAGGCGGCCACCACCGGCACGTACACCATCCCCTTCACCACCCGTTCCAACGTGAAGATCCCCTTGGTGGTTACAAAGACCACCGCAGGCGCCGTGGCCGCCACGTCCTCGATGGTCTTCGCCACCTACAACTGGAAGGGCACCACCACCTCGGCCAATGCCTGGAACAACCTGCTGTACAAGCCGAGCGATGTGACGCACATGAACGATTTCCCCACGGGGGCCGTGAACAATTCCGCCAATGCGGTGGACCGTTTCTGGATCATCGATCCCTCGCAGGCGACCTTCAACTACACCACCCTTCCAGCGGTCACCCTCACGTTCAGCTACGATCCGGCCGAGCTGGTCGCCCCCAACACCGCCACTGCCGCGACGATCGGTGCGCAACGGTTCAAGACCGCCACCCAGCAATGGGGTGACATGATGCCGCAAGGCACGGCGAGCGCCGGTCAGGTCGCAGGCGCGGCCATCGCAGCGGGTGATTTCTTCCGTTCGTGGACGCTCGCCAGCGTGACCACGCCGCTCCCCATCCAGTTGGTCGCCTGGAACGGGACCTGCAAGGGCAGCACGGTGGAATTGGCCTGGACCACAGCCTCGGAGCAGGACAACGACCATTTCACCATCGAGAAGAGCGCCGATGCCGCTACGTGGACGGAGATCGGCCAGGTGGAGGGGGCCGGCAATCACAGCGGCATGCTGCACTACAGCTTCATCGACCAGGACGGCAAGGGCCTCGCCTACTATCGCCTCAGCCAGACGGACCTCGATGGCACCACCGCGACCTTCGACGTGATCGCGGCCGGCTGCGGCGCGCCGGACGGCATCGAGATCGTGAACGCCTGGGACGACGGCGATGACCTGAACGTGGTGGTGAGCTCCACGCTCGACGGCATGTACGACCTGTCCCTCTTGGATGCCCAGGGCAAAGTGATGACCGTGCGTCCGAGCCAGGTGATCAACACCGGCGCCACCACCTTGAAGGTGAACAAGGGCACCATCGCCACTGGCGTGTACGTGGTGCAATTGCAGAACACCACCAACGTGATGACGCGGCGCGTGATGCTACGGTGACCGCCTCGATCCGGAACATGGACAGGGCCGCCTCCGGGCGGCCCTTCTTCATCCACTCTTCACATCCGCCGGCACAGGCCGGCGAGCGCGTCCACCCAAGTGGGGGAGGCATTGAGGCTTTCCACCAGCCGCAGTTCCTGCCCGCCATGCTCCCGGAACAGCTCGGCGTACTCGTCGCCGATCTCGACCACCGTTTCCAGGCAATCCGCCACGAAAGCGGGGCTCACCACCAGCAAGCGGCGGCATCCGTTGCGGGCCAGCTCCTCGATCAGCTGGTCCGAGAACGGCTTGATCCATCGCTGGTCGAGGCGGGACTGGAACCCGACCGACCACGTACCTGCGCGCAGGCCGACGCGGGCCGCCAGGGCGCGGGCCGTGGCATGGCACTGGGCCTTGTAGCAGGTGGGATGCGCATCGTGATCGGCGGTCTCACAGGGGCAACCATCGATCGATGTGGCCGGAAGGTCCCGTTGCAACATGCCGGAACCCGGCGTGTGGGAGCGTTGGATGTGGCGCTCCGGGAGGCCGTGGAAGCTGAACAGGACGTGATCGTACGTCGTGGGTGCGCAAGCGGCGATGCGCTCCGTGAAGGCCTGCAGATAGCCTTCCTCGGCATGGAACGGCGGAAGCACCTTCACCGGCGGGATGTCGTTCCATGCGGCCAGCTGGCGGAACACCTCCTCCACCGACGAACCGGTCGACGAAGAGGCATACTGGGGATAGAGCGGCACCAGCAGGAGTTCCTGCACACCGGCCTTGCGCAGCTCCTCCAGCCCCGCCGCGATGGACGGATGCTGGTACCGCATGGCGAGCGCCACACGGTAGGCCTCGCCCAACAGCCGCTGCAATCCGTCCCGCAGGGCCGTGCCATGCACGATGAGCGGCGACCCCTGCTCCGTCCACAGCTTGGCGTAGGCCTTGGCGCTCTTCGGCGCCCGGAACGGCACGATGATCCCATTGACCAGCAGCTTGCGCGGTACGGGTGGCAGATCGATCACGCGGCCATCGCCCAGGAACTGCGCCAGGTAGCGGCGGACATCCGGCACGCGGGGGCTGTCCGGTGTGCCCACGTTGAGCAGGAGGACACCGGTGCGGGGACGGGATACGGAGGCCATGCGGGGCGCGAAACTACGGGTCCTCACGCCCGGCGTCGCGCGAGCAGGCGCACCGGCCACCGCACCAGCAACACCACGATCAGCAGGGCGGCCAAAGCCTCCGCCGCCATCCCGATCAGGTCCCCATAGCGGACGAAGAAGGTGAGGTCGCCGCGGGCCAGCAGGGTGGCGCGCTCCGTGGCGTCCACCCACCAGCCGGTCGACTGGTGGAGGTCGCCACGCTGATCGATGAAGCCGGAGATGCCGGTGTTGGCCGAGCGGGCGATGCAGCGACGCGTTTCCACGGCACGGAGCCGCCCATAGGCCAGGTGCTGCTTGTAGCCCGGCGAGTCGGACCACCAGCCGTCGTTCGTCATGATGGCGATGAGGGTGGCCCCATTGCGTACGTGCGCCGCGACATGGTCGCCATAGATGCTTTCATAGCAGATCACCGGTGCCAGCCGCAGGCGGCCGTCCGCGGTGCGCATCACTTCCCGTTCCTCCTGGGTGCCCAGGCTGCCGGTGGTGCCGCCCAGGTCGATGGCGAAGGACGTGAGGGGGCCCAGCACCTGCTCGAAGGGCATGAGCTCCACGCCGGGCACCAGTTTGGATTTGTGGTAAGGCTCGAAGGAACCGTCGGGCCGCACCAGCACCGCTGCGTTGAACGCGTCGAAGCCGCGGCCCGTCCCTTCCAGCGGGCGGGCGGTGTAGGGCACCTTCGCACCGGCCGGGTAGAGCATGGTGGACGACATGCCCGCGATGAGCGAGGTGCCGGGGTGCGCCTTCAGGAATGCCCGGATGCGCTCCATGCTGCGCGATGCCCCGAGGTCGTTCTCCCACAGGCCATGGAACACGAGCCGGCCCTGGTCGTCGCTCAACGTGGACGCCTCCTGGAGCGCGGTCTCGGGCAACACCACCAGGGCCGTGGACGGCGTGATCAGCTGGGCGGCCTGCGCGAGCATCCGGTCCAGCTGCTCCAGCGGGTCCACGACGCCGAACTTCTCGTTGTAGGGATCGATGTTGGGCTGCACCACCACCACCTCCACCGGATCGCCCTTCTCGGTGAACGTCGCATAGCGCACGAACGACGCGAACAGCGGAAGAACGATCACGGCGGCGGCCAGGAGCGATGCGCGCGTGATGCCGGCGCGCGCAGCCCACCGGCCTTCCACCATCCGCGGCCGTGCCAGGTCGAACACCGCCAGGGAGACCAGCCAGATCCAGAGCGTGCCGCCGAGCGTGCCGGTGACCTCGTACCACTGCACCCAGGCCGGATGCTCCGCGAAGACGTTCCCCAGGGTGAGCCAGGGCCAGCTCAGGTCCCAATGCATGTGGAAACGCTCGAAGGCCGTCCAGCAGAGCACCAGCGCCCAACGGGCCCAGCGTCCGCCGCGCCAGCGGCGCACCGCGCGCATCACCACCCAGGGCAGGGACATCAGCAGGACGTTGCCGACGTTGGGACCGATAAGGGTGAAGAGGCGCGTGGTCAAGGGCTCGCTCACACAGAACAGCCACCAGGTGGTGGCCACGTTCCACACCGTGAGCGCGAGGAACACATAGCGCATGAAGCGGCGCGGACGCTCGGACGGCGCGGCGCGGGAGAAACGCTCCTCCGCGAGCAGCAGGGGCACCCAGGCGATGAACGCCAGCGGGGTGAGGCCGCCGATGGCCGGCCAGGCCAGCGCCCAAAGCGCGCCCGTGGCCAGCGAGGCAAGGAGCAGGAAGGTGCGCAGGCGCATGCGGGCCGAAAGTAGCCCTAGCGCAACAGGTACATCTTGCCGAACCCCTTGGTGAAGTAGGAGCCGGCGCTCGTCTCGCGGTACTCGATGTCCTCGCCGTGCAGCTGGGCCATCACCCGGTAGAGGTAGACCCCGCGTGCCAGGCGGTCGCCGAACTGATCGGTGCCGTCCCAAGCGAACTCGGTGATGTTGCGCCCCACGTGCATCGGGCCCAGCTCCGTCATGCCGACCTCGCGCACCACGCGCCCGCTGATCGTCATGATCTGGATGCGCATGGCCGTGGGCACTTCATGGCCGGTGAGGGTGAAGACGAAGCGCGTGCTCGTGGTGAAAGGGTTCGGGTAGTTGAGCACCTCGGTGATGGTGGGGCGATTGATCACCTCGAACCGCACGGCATAGTCCCGGTCGCCGCTGTTGTTGCGGCTCACATCGGTGGCCCTGGCCATCAGCTGGTACACCCCGTCCTGGCTGAAGGTGGGACGGTAGATCACCTTGCTCAGGTTCTCCGGCCCGGTGGCCGGGATGAACTGCAGGATCTCCTGCGCGCCCTGGCGGAAGTAGATACGACGGAGGGTGCCGTTGGGATCGGTGAGGAAGAACTTGAAGTAGACGGTGTCCCCGGGACTGTCGAGCAGGAGGGTCCGGTTCTCATCGTCGAGGGTCACCTGGATCTCCGGCCGGGCGCTCACGATGTCGCCATCGAGGATGTGGATGCCATCGAAGGTCACGTCCAGCACGGGGTTCTCCTTGTCCTGCCGGGTGACGAAGCGGAGGGTGGCGATGTTGTTGAAGTGGTACTGCTCGGGCTGATCATAGACGCCGGTGGCGGTGTCGTGCGGGTTCGCTTCCACGATCAGGGTGTTGGTGCCCGGGAAGCCGTCGGTGCTGAAACGGATGGTGTCCTGCAGCACGGCGCCCGCGGCGAGCGGGGCATTGCGCTTGTAATGCACCAGGTGCCGCTGGTTGTTCTGGTCCACCACCCAGGCCGCCATCAGCAGGCTGTCCATGGCCATGTCGCTGATGTTGTGCACGGCGACCATCACGCTGGCGGGCTGGCCTTGGAAGAGGCTGTCGAGGTGCTCGTAGAAGCCCCGCGGCGGATCGATGGCGCATTCCGGCGCCGGTGTGCCGAGCAGCTGCCACCGGCGCAATTGTGCGGGCCGGGGCGAGGCCACCGAATCGTTCCAGAAGGAACCGCTCAGCCGCAGTTGCGGGTATTGGGCCGCGGAGAGCAGGGGCGTCAGGTCCGCGTCGCCGCTGGTGCCGCCATAGGTCTGCAGCGGCTGCTCCGCACCCGACGGGGTCACTCCGCTGATGCTGATGCGCGTGCTGTCGTACGGCTCGACCGGGACCGCCCGCCACGAGAGGCCGGTCCACTCCAGCGCGCTGCCGGACTGCGGCGTATGGACAGCACCGCTGTGACCGTTCACCTCCACGGAGAGGGTGGTGTCGATGATCGAGGTGAAGGTCTGGCCCCAGAGCTCCACCACCGAGGACGGATCGCCCTTCTTGCAGAAGAAGATGTACGGCACGCTGTCGGGCACCAGGCCGTTGTACAGGGCGTTCGCGCCGATGCCATGCAGGGCGGGCATCACCACCGAGGTGTCCACGTAGTCGCGCAGCAGCGTGAGGTAGGTGTAGATCAGCACGAAATGCCCGTCGGGGATCTCATTGTTGAGCATGTTGGCCATGCCCGCCATCTGCTCGGGATAGCGCTCTCGGAAGATGAAGTACTTCTCCTGGCGGGACCGGCAGTTGCCGTTGTCGTTCACGTTGCCATAGAAGCGCCCCACCCCGTTGTAGCGGCTCATCCAGGTGGAGAAATCGAACGGGTCCACCACGCCCACCACGAGCGAGGGCTTATCGCTGCAACCCTGGCCTTCCTGGGTCTCGAGGTCCTTGGTCCAGCGCACATTGTTCACGCTGTTCCCTTCCACGAGGCAACCGATCTGGCGCAGGCCGCTGTAATAGTCGAAGTCCCGCTCCGGACGGTCATAGGTGATGTTGTTGAAGCCGTCGTTCTTGAACTGGAAGTAGTGCGCCTGGCCCCAGCCCCGCCGGTCGGGGATGTGCTGGAAGGAGAACTCGTGCCAGTTGTACTCCCCGTTGCCCGCGCTGTCCAGGGTGCAGCGCCAGTAGTACACCACGCTGTCCTGGGTGTTGTTCAGCGCATAGATCTGCTGCGGCTGCCAGCTCACCACACCACCTGGGGCGCTTACCTGGCCCTGCTCGCGCAGGGGGCTGTTGTACAGGTCCGTGGTGTCGATCTGGAAGATGTAGCGGCGCACCGGCGCGAAGGGATCGCCCGTGCTGGCCTGCAGCAGCGGCGCAGGGTCCGGCGTGATGGCGAAGTCGTATGGGTCCACCGGGAGCAGGTCGCCGGAGGTGATCAGGAGGGTGCGGTGGGCCACATTGTTGCCCTGGTCGTCCAGCTCCGGGATCACGTTCGGGTCCAGGTCCACGCGGACCTCCAGGTCATTGAGGCCCTGGCCGCCGCCCGTGCCGGGATCCGTGGGCAGGGTGAACGACACGGTGTCCTGGAAGTGCGGCAACACCATCTGCCGGATCACGGGTTGCCCGGCCGGGAGGCCCGGCTGGGTGCGCTGCACGGCAACGGAGAAGGGCGTGTATGTGCCGCGTCCGATGTTGCGCACCACGGCCTGCACGTGGAACGAGTCGGCATCGGCCGTCACCGGCTCGGGCGATATGCTCACATCGGCGTCCTCGATCTCCAGGTCCACCTCCTTGGGCGAGTTCATCACGATGGTGGGGTCGCCATGCAAGGCCAGCGTCTGCGCACTGTTGAGGGCTTCGAGCGAGGGATTGGTCAGCTGTTGGTGCACGGCGAAACGCATGTGGTCGCCGATGCTCTTGCCGTAGTTCAACTGGCCGAAGCTCCGGTAGAAGTCCTGCGTGTAGTTCTGGAGGTAGCCCGAGAGGCCCACGTCCACCGAGGAGAGGAAAGCGATGGCCCCCGCGTGGTCCGGCAGCACGAACTTCTCGCTGGCGCTCGCCGCGTCGTAAAGGTGGATGTTGCCCGAATAGCACGAGTTGCCGATCACCGTGGGGTACTTGCCATGCCAGTCGTAGTTGGCCGGCTCGTCGATGGTGATATCGAAGCCGCCGCCGAAGGCGTGGGCGAAGAAGGTCATCAGCGTCACCCCCTGCTCGATGAGCATGTTCACGCTATCGGCCGACGCCTGCTCGATGACCCCGCCGCCATCCTTGATGAACTTGATGACGCGGCCGGAGAAACAGGTGTCCTCAGCGATCACCCGATAGCTCTCGAGCGCCGCATCGAAGGCCTGCCATTCCGCCAGCTCGAAGCCGCCGCGGAAGTGCAGGATGTTCTTCATCCACTTGGCCGGGGCCTGCCCTTCCAGCGCCTGCACCTTGTCCAGGTAGCGATACACGTCGGTGGGCGTGCGCGCGGCCAGGCGCCCCACGGGCACGGTCAGGTCGTTCGGCTGGGTGCCGTTGAGGTCCAGGGTGAACAAGGCATCGCTGGGCGGGAAGCCCATGGTGGGCACCAGGCAGCGGGCATAGGCCAGAGGATCGCGGCGGTAGCCGCGGTTCGGGTCGCCGCCGCCGGTGGGCGGGGCCTTCACGCTCTTGCCGATGAGGAAGAGGGCCCGCGGACGCGTAGGCGCGTGGTCGTGCACGTACTTCACGAACCGCCGGATGGCCAGCGGATGCTTCGGGATGCCGCCGCCGAACTGCTGGTACAGCTCGTCCACGTCAGCCACGATGGTGTTGTAGGGCGCTACGGGACTGATGTGCCGGTACGACGCATACGCCTGCGCCGCCTCCATCAGCGTGGCGTGGGTGACGATGATGAGCGCCGAGTCCGTGAGCTGGAGGCCGAGGTCGTGGAAGAACCCTGTGCCATTGACCCGCTGGAACTGGGTGACAGGGATGGTGGACAGGACGCGCGAGATGACCACTTTGGTATCGGTCCCCGTCCCTCCCGGGACCAGGGCATGCCAGAGGCCCGTGCTGTTGTCCTGGATGCAGTCCACGCGGCGGAGCGTGTCGCCCCAGGCGTACAGGACCGGCGGCGCATAGGGGAAGGCGAGGTGGGCGGGGGCGTTCGTGCCGTCGAACGGCACCTCGATGGAGGAGAACTCGTCGTAGACCAGCAGGAACTTGCGCGGGTACCGGAGGCGGGCCCAGCTCATCACCTGGCGGTCGGGATAGTCCGAAGGGAACTCCGTGCAGGTCAGGTCATGCACCGCAGTGAGGCCGATGGACACGTTGGAGGCGGCGGTGACGTTCCAGGGCAGCTCATAATGGAACTTGTTCAGCTGGTACCCCGTGAAGGTGGTATCGGTCAGGGGCGTTCCGTTCACGGCCACCCGGAGGT
This sequence comes from Bacteroidota bacterium, assembly GCA_018267055.1. Lineage (GTDB taxonomy): Bacteria > Bacteroidota > Bacteroidia > Flavobacteriales_F > PHOS-HE28 > PHOS-HE28. Next base: position 25,838 of record JAFDZF010000193.1, on the reverse strand, counting down.
GGTGGTTGGGACAGGCCCCGTTGCCGGCATCGTTCATGCTGGCGGACACCACGTCCAGCCCCACGGTGGCCACCTGCGCGTCCTGGTAGGGGTCATACGCGGGCACTTCGAACTGCTGCGATGCGTCCGCGGCGATCGCGTTCAGGGGGATGGAGGCGAAGTAGCCCTCCGCTTCATTGAACAGGGCGTTGGAGGCATCGTGGAAGGTGCGCTTCCCCGCCTGGTAGATATGGGGGAAGGCGATCATCGCGGAGCCCCAGCACCAGGGGCGCGCGGGAACGCTTTCCCAGCCGGTGCTCGCCGCCAAGGGGATCCGGGCCGAGGTGGCCGGCACGTCCCAGGTGAGGAAGTACTGGATGGTGTCGTTGAAGGCCGAATAGAACGGGTTGTTGATGTGCGCCGGGTCGTCCCAGGCCAGGCTGTCCAGCCAGGTGTCGTTGCCCTTGGCGTAGAACTCGATGAAGTCGCCCGTGTTCAGCTGGCCGTCGCTTTCACCCTGCACATAGAGGGGGACCTGGCGCTCGCGCCCGAAGAGCTGCACCGCCCGCACGTCCACGTCACCGATGGGGAAGCCGGCGTTGGCCAGCGAAAGCGAATCGATGCGGTAGATGCCCTCCTTCCAGATCTTGAAGGACCAGTACTGCCGGTCGTAATCGATCCATCCATTGCCATAGCTCTGGGCCATTGCCCAGCCGGCGAGCAGGACCGATAGTGCCGACAGTAGCGATCGTCTCATGACGTGCCTTTCTTGAAGAGGTCGAAGCGCAGGGAGAAGACGTTCGAATAGAGCGCGACGCTCTTGTCACCGATGTCCGTCAGGGCGTAGTCCAGCGAAACGCTCTTGATCTTCAGGCCCAGGCCGATGTTCGGCTGGAAGTTGAGGGTCTTCTTGTCGTTGATGTCGGTGACGTACTGGAAGTTGTTCACCCCGGCGCGGAGGTACACCACGCGGGCATAGCCCAGCTCGATGCCCAGGCGCGGGTCGGCGCTCCAGGTGTTGGAGGCGATGAGGGTGTTGCGCTTGCCGTCGAAGGTGTTCTCCAGGTCCGCCTCGGCCAGCAGGTCCAGCTTGGCGCTGAGGTGGAACTGGCGGGCCACGCCGAGCACCATGCGCGGCAGGGTGATCTCCACACCATTGGTGGGCAGCTCGTTGCCGGTGCGTGCGAACACGTCCTGCGTCTTCTGGTCCAGGGTATAGCTCCAGGCGTTGAAGGTGCTGGTGATGTCACGCCCCATCGCGGCGAAGCGCCAGGGCCCGCGGTCGTACTGCAGGCCGGCATCGAGGCCGAAGCCCCAGGCCCGGGCGAAGGGCCCCACCTTGCGGTAGATCACCTTGGCGTTGGCACCCAGGCGCAGGCCGGGCACCTTCATCTTGCGGGCGTAGCTGATCAGGAAGGCATTGTCCGCGGCGGAGAAGCTGGTGATGCGGTCATAGTCCAGGTTGCCGTCGTTGTCGATCAGCTCGGTGGTGTTGGGGATGTCGTCCACCCCGAAGCGGATGAAGGAGATGCCGATGACGCTGGCGCTGTCGATGGGCTTGGCGATGCCGATGTAGTCGTACTTGGCGATGCCGGCGAAGTACTCGCTGTGCATGGCGCCCACCTGCAGGTCGCCCCGCACGCCCGGCAGCCCGGCGGGGTTCCAATAGCCGGCGGTGACGTCGCTGGCGCTGCCCACATAGGCATAGCCCATGCCGAGCGAGCGGGCGCCCACGCCGATGGTGAGGAACTCGTTGCTGTACTTGGGGGCATCCTGGGCGAACGCGAGCGGTCCGGCCAGCAGGGCTCCTGCCAGGACGATGTTCCTCATCCCCTGCCGTGCGGTGGTCTTCATCGATATGCGGATTGACGCAGCTTCTAACTGAGAGTGGCCTCCGATATTGCCCCGAAATTATCCCAACTTCGGCCCGCCGCCGCGTCCGCCAAGGGATCCCGGCGGGCGCACGTGCCCCGTCCCCCCCGCCTTTCCGACCTGCTGACCACCGCGAACCTAGCCTGTGGCGTCTCGTCCGTGCTACTGGCTTCCCAAGGACAGCTAACGATCGCCTGTGGGCTGGTCTTCCTGGGCGCGCTGTTCGACGTGTTCGACGGGCTGGCGGCCCGTGCCCTGGGCGGTGGGAGCCCCCTGGGCGCGCAACTGGACAGCCTGGCCGACATGGTGACGTTCGGGATGGCGCCGGCGTTCGCGGTCTGGTCGCTGCACACCACGTCCATCGTGGACCAGCGGAACGAAGCCCATGCCTGGGTGGTCGCCCTGGCGGTCCTCCTGATCCCGATCGCTTCCGCCTGGCGCCTGGCCAAGTTCAACATCGACCCCCGGCAGACCTCAGGCTTCCTGGGCCTTCCCACCCCGGCGAATGCGCTGTTCTGGGCCAGTATCCCCTTGATCCTGGCGGGGGACCTGGTGGTCCATACCCCGGGCAGGGACCTCCCCTTCGGCCTGGTGGTCGCCTTGTTCGCCCACCCCTTCCTGCTGCTGATGACCACGGTCGTCCTGGGCGCGCTCATGCTCTCCGAGCTCCCCCTCCCCTCCCTCAAGTTCAAGCACGGCGGCTGGAAGGGCAACGAGGTCATCTTCCTGCTCCTCGGCCTCGGCGCAGTGCTGGTGGCGCTCTATGGCATCCTGGCCGTGCCGCTGCTCCTGGCGCTCTACCTCCTCAGCCCGCTTTGGGGAAGGCTCTTTCCGGCGTCGAGCCGCCCGCTTTGAGCATCGGGCCCGGGGCTGGTGGCTCCTCGCTGCATTTGGCATCTTTGCGCCATGAAGACCTTCCGCGCCTCCATCGATGTGATGCCCCACGATAACCTGCTCGATCCCCAGGGCAAGGCGGTCACCGGCAGCATGAGCAATCTCGGCCTGCCCGAGATCACCGGCGTGCGCATCGGCAAGCACATCACCCTGCAGCTGGAGGCGAAGGACAAGAAGGCCGCGGAGGCCAAGGTGGACGAGGCCTGCAAGAAGCTCCTCGCCAACCTGATCATGGAGAAGTACAGCTTCTCGGTGGAGGAGGCCTGAGCGGAAGGCGAACGCCCCCGAGGCTCACTTGATCGGGGCCCGGCGCAGCTCGAAGTTCTGCCCCAGGTACACCTTCCGCACCTGCTCATCGGCCGCCAGCTCCTCGGCGGTGCCCTGCTTGAGGATCTTGCCCTCGAACAGCAGGTAGGCCCGGTCGGTGATCGACAGCGTCTCCTGCACGTTGTGGTCGGTGATGAGCACGCCGATGTTCTTGCGCTTCAGCTGGGCCACGATGCCCTGGATGTCCTCCACCGCGATGGGGTCCACGCCCGCGAAGGGCTCGTCGAGCAGGATGAACCTGGGCTCGGTGGCCAGGGCCCGTGCGATCTCGGTGCGCCGCCGCTCGCCGCCGCTGAGCACGTCGCCCATGTTCTTGCGCACGTGCTGCAGGCTGAACTCGTCCAGGAGGGCCTCCAGGCGCATCTGCTGCTCCTTCTTCGTGGCCTTGCCCATCTCGAGGATCGCGCGGATGTTGTCCTCCACGCTGAGCTTGCGGAACACGCTGGCCTCCTGCGGCAGGTAGCCGATGCCCTTCTGGGCGCGCTTGTACATGGGCAGCAGGGTGATCTCCTCCTGCTCCAGGTAGATGTGGCCTTCGTTGGGCTTGATGAGGCCCACGATCATGTAGAAGCTGGTGGTCTTGCCGGCGCCGTTGGGGCCGAGCAGGCCCACGATCTCGCCCTGCTCCACCTGGATGCTCACGCCGTTCACCACGGTGCGGCGCTTGTACCGCTTCACGATATGGTCGGCACGGAGGATCATCTAGAAGTTCACGAAGAGCTTCAAACGTAGGGCGAAGGGCGACGTGTTGGGGTGGTCGTTGTAGCGCAGCCGCCAGAACGCGTCCACCCGGAGCACCTTCAGGATGTTCTCCACGCCGGCGCTCACTTCCACGTAGGGGCCGTGGTCCAGCTTGTACATGCCGGGCAGGAAGAGCATCTCGCCCTGGTGGTCGGTGTCCTCCAGGTCGCCGGCCACGGCACGCGCGGTGAAGACCTCGCGCCATTTCAGGCGGCGGAACAGGGGGATGCGGTTGAAGAGGAGGCCTTCGAAGTGGTGCTCGAGGATGAGCTGGGTGTAGCGGTCGCTGATGAACTCGAAGAAGTTCATCGTGTTGAAGGCCGCGTCGTCGAGGTAGAAGGTCTCGTTGCCGCTGTGGATGATGAGCAGCGGGTACGGCAGGGCGCCCCACACCTGCCCGGCCTCGGCATTGAGGCGCATCCAGCCCAGGGCACCCAGCTGCAGGCGCTGGTACACGTGCACCACGGCCTTCTGGTAGGCATACTCGCTCCTCAGCAGGTGGGGCACGCCGAAGGCCAGGTGCAGCTCCAATGCGGGGTAGCGGGTGCCCAGGCTGACGCGCCGGAAATCGCCGCTCACGTATTTCTCGCGGTAGGCGAAGCGCGTGTTCACGCTCAGCTCGGCGGTGCGGATGTTGTTCACCGTCACCGGCACCAGCTCGGGGCCGGTGAGCCGGATGTATTCCAGCGACCCCCGCGGGAAGAGGTTGCGGTACCGCAGCATGAAGGTGTTGCTGAAGCCGGTGAACCACTCGCGCTCGAGCTGCACCTTGTACTCCTCCACGAGGGTGAGCTTGGTGTTGGGGGTCCGGCGGAAGGCGGAGCTCAGGATGTTGTCCTGCCGGAAGGCGCTGGTGCTCTGGCCCAGCTGCTCGATGTCCTTCTTGTAGTAGGCGCCCAGGATCTGCCGCGAGGTGCGGCTGATGAAGCCCTGGCCGCCCAGGCCGAACTTGAACTGCCCGTCCTTGGTGCCGTAGGCCGCGTAGCCCTCGAACTCCACGCGCTTGCTGAAATTGGAGCTCGTGCGGGCGCCCAGGCGGAAGCGGTGCCCCTCCACCGGATTGAAGCTGTAGGTGGTGAAGTAGGGGCCCAGGTCCACCTTGCCCTTGGTGTAGTAGCCGGTGACGATGGTGGAGATGATGTCCACATAGGTGCGGAACTTCGGGATCGTCTTCATCGTGTCCACCATGTGGTAGATGGCGGCCTCCTTGGCGCTCAGCTGCACATGGCGGTGCTGGTCCCAATAGTCGGAGCCCAGGCTCAACGGGTCCACGGCCATCACCACCTCGTCGGCGCCGGCGTAGAAGGCGGGCTCCTTCGGCGCGTTGATGGTGAAGTCGCGGTAGGTGGCGGTACGGCGGCCGTAGAAGCCCTGCACGGCATGCTTGTTCTTCTCGCCGGTGTCGCGGATCACGTTCAGGTCCACCACCAGCTCGTCGCGGGTGAGCATCCACACCTCCTTCTTCACCTCCTCATACTCCTGGCGCACCTCGAAGCCCTGCACGAAGTTGAGGTTGGCCCCGGGGGCGATGGTGGCCCGCACGCGGCGCACGGCGTAGGTGGTGTCGTTGATCCACATCTCGCCGGTGAAGGCCAGCTCCTGCGGCCGCTTGGGGGCGAAGGTGATCTTGTAGCACCAGTTGTGGCCCACCCAGTTGCTGTCCACCACGAAGTAGGTGTAGAAGCCCTTGCCGCCGTCGGCGATGGGGCTGATGAAGTTCTTCCCGAAGACCACCAGGAAGTTGTCGTAGATGTTCACGTTCTGGTACATGTCGCCCATGAACTGGCTCACGCTCTCGTTCTCCACCCCGCTCACCTTGGTGCCCTTGATCACCTCGCGGCGCGTGCGCGGCGTCTGCCGGTAGTACACGTCGCTGAGCGTCTCGGTCATGAAGATGGGCAGGTAGGGCTTGCTGTCCGTGGAGTCGACGTAATCGAAGATGAACGCGAAGTCCTTGAAGAGCTTCTTCTTCGTGAACTCCTCGGTGATGTTGTTCAGGTCGAACTCGATCTTGTTGTAGGCCTCGTACTCGTAGGCGGCCAGCTTCTCGCGGTTGTTCACCGGCTTGTTGGCGATCACCCGGCGGAGGATGGTGAACACCGAGTTCTCCGAGGCCGTCACCACCACGTCGCCCAGCTCGGCGGCCGAGTTGTCCAGCCGGATGTCGATCACCTGGGCGGCATCGCGCTTCACGGCGAAAGTCCGGGTGGTGTAGCCCACGCAGCTGGCGCGGATGCTGTCGGTGGCGTAATAGGTGTCGAAGCCGTACAGCCCGTCGAAGTCGGTGTTGGTGCTGATGCGGCTGTCGATGAAGCTGATGTTGACGAAGGGCAGGGGCTCGCCGGTGGCCGCATCGGTGACCTTGCCGGAGATGCGGGTGGTCTGGGCCTGCACCACGGCCGGCAACAGCACGGCGACCCAGGCCACGCAGCGGCACAGCGTTCGTGAACGGGGCAGGCGGGCCATCAGCGCGTTCAACGGGCTTGGGCGACAGTGGTTGTGGGGTTCGCCCGCTGCAGGCGCCGCTCGGTGCGGGCCGCCAGCAGGATGCTGCCTTCGTAGAGGGCGATGAGGGGCAGGGAGACGAGGATCTGGCTGGTGACGTCCGGCGGGGTGATGATGGCGGCCACGATCAGGATCACCACATAGGCATGCTTCCGGTAGGTGCGCAGGAACGTGGGCCCCACCAGGCCCATCCGGGCGAAGAAGTACACGAACAGCGGCAGTTCGAACACCACCCCGGTCCAGAGGGTCAGGGAGGTCACCGTGCCGATGTAGCTGTTGAGGTCCACCAGGTTGGGAACGGAGGCGCTCACCGTGTAAGTGCCCAGGAACTGGATGCTCATGGGGGTGAGCACGTAGTAGCCGAAGACCACCCCCAGCAGGAAGAGCAGGCTACTGAAGAAGACCACCCCGCTCACCGCCCGCTGCTCGGTGCCTTTCAGGGCGGGCTTCACGAAGCGCCAGATCTCCCACAGCACATAGGGCACGGCCAGGATGGCCCCCATCACGAAGGAGACCATGAGGTGGGTCATGAACTGCCCCCCCATCTGGGTGTTCATCAGGGTGAAACCCGTGGAATCAGCACAAAATGAACGGTCCAGCCCAAGCCGGATCGCGGCCCAGCAAAAGGCCCGGTACGTGATGAAATCGGGCCGCTGGGGGGCCAGGATGATGGTGTCGAACACCACGTCCTTGAACCAGAAGGCCAGCACGGTGCCCACCACGATGGCCAGGGCAGAGCGGACAAGGGTCCAGCGCAGCTCTTCCAGATGCTCCAGGAACGTCATCTCCTTCCGTGGCTCGGCCATGCGCAGGGCCCAGAAGGGCAGGGCCAAAGATAGCCGGGGTCCGGGGCGGACCTCCCCGCCATTACGGCAGTTTTCAACCCTTGTCAAGCCCCTGGCGCTCAGGTTCGCAAAGGCTTGTTAAGAATGATCGGCCGGATCCTGCGTTCATCCTACTTTTAAGCGATCAATCCACATCTCGCGGCCGCTCCCTGCCGCCTCTCATGATGACCACTGTAGACCTCACTCCCCAACAAGCTCTCGAACGTTTCTTCGGATTCACCGCCTTCAAAGGCGAACAGGAAGCCATCGTGCAAAGCGTGCTCGATGGCAAGGACACCTTCGTGATCATGCCCACCGGAGGCGGCAAAAGCCTCTGCTACCAGCTGCCCGCCCTCATGAGCGAGGGCACGGCCATCGTGGTGAGCCCGCTCATCGCCCTGATGAAGAACCAGGTGGACGCCCTGCGCGGCTTCGGCGGCGAGGAGGGCATCGCCCACTTCCTCAACAGCTCCCTCACCCGCAACGAGGCCATCCGGGTGAAGAAGGACATCAAGGCCGGGGTGACCAAGCTGCTCTACGTGGCCCCCGAGTCCCTGACCAAGAAGGAGAACATCGAGTTCCTCCAGGACATCCGGATCAGCTTCTTCGCCATCGACGAGGCGCATTGCATCAGCGAGTGGGGCCATGACTTCCGGCCCGAATACCGCCGCCTGCGCACCATCTTCAACGAGATCGACAAGGTGCCGATGATCGCCCTCACGGCCACCGCCACCGAGAAGGTGCAGGAGGACATCCTCAAGAACCTCGACATCCCGGGGGCCAGCACCTTCAAGGCCTCCTTCAACCGGCCCAACCTGTACTACGAGGTGCGCCCCAAGCGCGATGTGGCGCGGGAGATCACCAAGTTCATCAAGCAGCACGCCGGCCGCAGCGGCATCATCTACTGCCTCAGCCGCAAGAAGGTGGAGGAGATGGCCGAGACCCTGGCGGTCAACGGCATCAAGGCCCTCCCCTACCATGCGGGCATGGACGCCTCCCAGCGCGCCGACCACCAGGACCGCTTCCTGATGGAGGACGTGGACGTGATCGTGGCCACCATCGCCTTCGGCATGGGCATCGACAAGCCCGATGTGCGCTTCGTGATCCACCACGACATCCCCAAGAGCCTGGAGAGCTACTACCAGGAGACCGGGCGCGGCGGCCGCGACGGCGGCGAGGGCAAGTGCGTGACCTTCTACAGCTACAAGGACATCGAGAAGCTGGAGAAGTTCCTGCAGGGCAAGCCCGTGGCCGAGCAGGAGATCGGCAAGCAGCTGCTGGCCGATACCGTGAGCTATGCGGAGACGAGCATGTGCCGCCGGAAATACCTGCTGCACTACTTCGGGGAGCACCTGCCCGGCGACAATTGCGGCGCCTGCGACAACTGCCTGAGCCCGAAGGAGATGTTCGAGGGCAAGGACGACCTGGAACTGGTGCTGTCGGCGGTGAAGGAGAGCAAGGAACGCCACCGGGCCAAGTACATCTGCGACCTGCTCACCGGCACGGAGACGAGCGAGATCAAGAACTACAAGGGCGACGCCCTGGAATGCTACGGGGCCGGGCAGGACAAGAACGCGCACCACTGGATGGCGGTGATCCGCCAGGCCAACGTGGGCGGCTTCCTGCACAAGGACATCGAGACCTACGGCAACCTCAGCCTCACCGACCAGGGCAGGAAGTTCCTGAAGAAGCCCTGGGACATCACCTTCACCAAGGAGCGCGACTACAGCGACGACGACGGCGGTGACGATGAGGCCATCGGCGGCAAGAACGGGGCCGCGGCCGATGAGCGATTGATGCAGATGCTGAAGGACCTGCGCCTGCAGGTGGCCAAGAAGAACAAGCTGGCGCCCTACGTCATCTTCCAGGACCCCTCGCTGGAGGAGATGACCACGCGCTACCCGATCAGCATCGAGGAACTGACGCATATCACCGGCGTAGGGCCCGGCAAGGCGCAGAAGTACGGCCGGCCCTTCGTGGACCTGATCGGCCAGTACGTGGAGGAGAACGAGATCGAGCGGGCCGAGGAGATGGTGGTGCGCTCGGTGGTGAACAAGAGCAGCAACAAGGTCCACATCATCCAGAACATCGACAAGCGGCTGCCCATGGACTCCATCGCCCGCGCGAAGGGGCTCACCATGGACGACCTGCTCGACGAGATGGAGACCATCGTGATGAGCGGCACCAAGCTGGACATCAACTACCACGTGAACGACGTGCTGGAGCCCGAGGCGCAGGAGGAGATCATGGACTACTTCCGCTCCGCCGAAAGCGACAACATCCAGGCCGCGCAGGAGGAGTTCGACGGTGACTTCACCGAGGAGGAACTGCGCCTGATGCGGCTGAAGTTCCTGAGCGAAGTGGCGAACTAGTTCGCTGCACGATCCATGTCCGCGTTCACCACCAAGGACCTGGCTTGGGTGATCGGCGCCAAGGTCCTACAGGTACGCATGACCGGGTCCGGATGGGAGTTCCGCTGTGATCGGGCGTGGTTCGAGGTCGAATGCCCCTGGCGCATCATCGGACCGGATGGCATGTGCGTGACCAGGGACGATCACGGAAGGAAATGGGGACGCAAGCCGGTCATCGATGCAGCAGCCGAAGCATCGGAACTGGTCGTCGGGCGTTCGATCTCCATGCTCGACCTGGACGATGGCACGCTCGATCTTACGGTCACGCTGGAGAATGGCATAAGGATCCAGTTCATCCGCCTCTCGACCCTGTATGAATGCTGGCATCTCCGCAACGACAATGGGCTTCACGCGATCGCCACCGGATACGGGAAGATGGTCGTCTTTAAATGAAGGCCGCACCGTTCGCGGGTGGAACAGCCATTACGTTCCAGCCGCATAGGTCACGTCGAGCGGAGCCGGGACATCGGTCCCGTAAACTTCGCTAACCCTTCAGCTCGCTGATCGCATTCCACGCCATCAGCCCGCTGCCGATGCGGAGCGCGTCCTCGTCCAGCTCGAAGGTGGGCGTGTGCAGGCCGCCATGGCCTTCCTGCATCCCGGTACCGAGCCGGTAGAAGCAGCCCGGCATCGCGTGGGTGTAGAAGGCGAAGTCCTCGCTCCCCATGCGGCGGTCCATGCGCACCACGTTCTCCGCGCCCAGGTAGGCCTCCGCGTTGGCCTTCATCCGGGCGGTCACGGCCGCATCGTTCACCAGCACCGGGTAGCCCCGGTGCACCGCGAAGTCGCAGGAACCGCCGAAAGCCGAACAGATCTCGTTCGCACGGCGGGGCAGCCACGTGTGCAGCTCGGCGCGCAGCGGTTCATCGAAGGCCCTTAATGTGCCGGCGATATGCACCTCGTCGGGCACCACGTTGGTGGCCCCGTTGGCGATCACCTGGCCGAAGCCGAGCAGTTTCGGTTCCTCCGGGCGGAAGGCGGCGAAGTCCTCCTTCAAGGTGAGCAGCAGGCGCGCGGCGATCAGGATGGGGTCGATCAGCTTGTCCGGTGCGGCGGCATGGCCTCCCCTGCCCTTCACGGTCACGTAGAGCTCATCGCTGCTGGCCATGAACGGACCCTCGCGGAAGCCCACCTTCCCCGCGGCCAGTTCCGGCGTCACGTGCTGGCCCAGGATGACGGATGGGCGCGGCCCGCGCAGCGCGTCCTCCTGCAGCACCAGCGTGGCACCCCCGGGGATCTTCTCCTCGCCGGGCTGGAAGAGCAGCAGCACCGTGCCCTTCCATTCCGCGCGCAGCGCATGCAGGATGGCACCGGCCCCGAGGACCATGGCGCTATGGGCATCGTGGCCGCAGGCGTGCATCACGCCCTCGTTCACCGAGCGGTAGGGCGCGTCGTTGCGCTCGTGGATGGGCAGCGCATCGATGTCGGCGCGCAGGCAGATGCAGCCGTCACCCGGCAGGCCCTGCACCACGCCGATCACGCCGGTGCCGGCCACTCCTTCGCGCACGGCGATGCCGATGGCCCGCAGCTGCTCGGCGATGTAGCGGCCCGTGGCATGCTCCTCGTAGCTCAGCTCCGGGTGGGCGTGCAGGTGGCGGCGCAACCGCACCACCTCCGCACGGGCCTGGTGCGCCAGCTCGTGGATGCGGGCGATCACTTGCCGAAGATCAGTTTGAGGGCCGCGATGATCATCACCACGCCGAAGACCTTGCGCACGACGTCCGCCGGCAACGCCAGCGAAGCCTTGCTCCCGAACCAGCCGCCGAGGACGAAGGCGAGGGAGATGATGGCCGCCGCCTTGAGGTCGATGTGGCCGGCCCGGTAATAGTTGACCACCGCGAGGATGCCCACCGGCAGCAGCAGCACGGCGAGGCTGGTGCCCGTGGCCTGGTGCTGGGTGAAGCCCAGCAGCCACATCAGTGCCGGCACGATGATGATGCCGCCGCCCACCCCCACGAAGCCGCTGAGCAGCCCGGCGCACAGGCCGATCAGCACGAGCAGGAGCAGCGTTGTGAACGACATCGCCATGCGGTCAGATATCAAGGCTGAGCGAGAAATGGAACACGCCTTTCTGGATCACGCCGTCGTCCACCCCCCAGGCCCAGTCGCCGCGGACGAAGTAGCCGAGCAGGCGCGTGCGCAGGCCGAAGCCGTAACCGCCGATGATCGGCTCGCGCTGGTTCTTGATGGTGATGGTGAGCGGGTTCCTGTTGATCACCTGGCGGTTGAAGAAGTTGTCCTCCGCGTACGGGTCGTTGCCCGTCCATGCCGTGCCCATGTCGCCGAAGGCCACCACTTGGAAGTTCTGGAAGAAATCGCTGCGGATGGGCCGGTTCAGCAGGTAGCGGAAGATGGGCACGCGCAGCTCGGAGTTCAGCACCGCGAAGGAGTTGCCGTTGCGGGCGTTGTAGTAGAAGCCGCGCAGGGGCACCGCCAGCGACTGGTAGAAATAGTTCTGTGAGAAATCGATGGGCACGCTGTTGTCCACCTTGGCGAAGAGCCAGTTGTCCACGCCGCCCATGAAGAAGAGCACCTTGCGACTGCCGAGCGAGGTGGAGCCCGCCAGGCGGTTCACCCAGATGAGGTCGCGGTGGATGCGCAGCGAATGCCGGACGTCCAGGCCCAGCACCTGCATGTCGGTGCGCTCGCCGTCGGGCTGCTTGTAGTACTCGCCGAAGATCTTCGCCTTCCAGCCGGTGTAGAGGTTGAGCCCGCGCGGGATGCTGCTGTCGTACACCAGCTCCAGGCGGGCGCCCACGGTCTGGTCGTAGGCGTTCGGCACGGCCAGGGTGAACTGGTCGATGCTCTGCATCACGTAGCGGTCGTTGCGGTAGAAGACCGAGCCGCGCAGGCAGGTGAGCTCGTCGAAGGGATAGGTGAGGCGATAGGTGGCCTGGTGGGTGTGCAGCTTCACCACGCCGAGGTCGCTGAGCCCCTGGATGCCCTGCCGCTGCAGGATGATCTCCTTGTCGAGCCGCTTGCGCAGGTCGGCGAACTTGAGCAGGTAGGTGTTGTTGTTCAGGTCCAGCGCCAGCCGGAAGCCGCCCACGATCTTGTAGTCCTCGAAGAGGTCGCTGGCGGCCATGCGCATCAGGCCGCTGAGGCCGGGGTTCAGGGTGCCTGGGCCGGTGAGGGGCTGGTAGAACTGCGAGTCGTAGCTGTTGTCCAGCTGGGTGAGCACTTCGTCGGTGGCGAAGTTCACGTTGTAGTTGCGCTGCTCGGGGAACGTGAGCGACGTCACCAGCGCGGTGTCCACCGGCGGCGCGGGCAGGCCGATCACGGGCACCTCGGGCCGGGCTTCCGCGGAGCCCGCGGGGGACGTGGTACCGGGTGCTTCATCGGCGAACCGGTAGTTGTGGATGTCCACGGCGTCGGCGGTGTCGCGCGGCTGCCAGGGGTCCACCTTCACCACGGTGCTCATGTCATCGGTGACGGCCCCGCCGGTGGCGCTTTCCTGATGCCCCGGCACGCCGGGACGGGGCTCGGCCTCCTGCGCGGAGCGCGCGTCGCTGGTGCGGCCGGTGAAGAAGCGGTAGCGGCCGTTGATGTACATCAGCTGCGCGTACCAGCCCCGCTTGGCCACCACGTTCTGCTCCAGGATCCCGCGCTTGTAGTCGGTGAGGCGCTGCTCGGTGGTGAAGTAGCGGTAGTGGATGACGGTGTCCACCGCGCTCACCGCGCTGTCGTACCGGGCCGCCCAGCGGTCCACCAGGTGCTGCGCATCGCTCAGGTAGGTGTAGCTGGCGCTGTCGTACTGGGCGGGCTGGCGCTCGTCCACCCCGGGCGTGTCGGAGAGGCGCGTGAGCAGTGGGGACCGCGAAGCGAGGTCGTACAGGAAGAGGTCCTTCTTCCCGTTCACCCAGGCCACTTCGGCGTTGGCGCGCAGGGTATCGTCGGTGCGGTCGCTGCTGAAGATGATGGACCGGCCGTTGTTGACGAAGGCGGGGTCCAGGTCGTCGAACTGGTCGTCGGTCAACTGCTCCTGGCGGTTGCCCACGGTGTAGTACAGGTAGAGGTCGGTGCGCCCTTCACGCACGCCGCTGAACACCATGTGCTGCCCGTCATCGCTGTAGGCCATGCTCAGCACCTTCTCCAGCAGGAACACCGGCTTGCGGAGGACCTTCCGGTCGTCCAGCGTGTAGGTATTGAGCAGCAGGGCCCCTTTGCGCTCGCTGGTCCAGGTGAGGGCGCGCCCGGTGGGGTGCCAGGCCAGCACGGGATAGCTCTCGTCGATGATGCGGTTGATCTTCTTCTCGCCCTTGGCGATCTTCTTCACCTTCTTCTCCGCACGGTCGTAGAGCCACACCTTGTACTGCCCCAGCTCATTGCTCACCCACGCGGCGTAGCGGCCGTCGGGGCTCAGCTTGAACTGCGAATAGGTGCGGGTGCGGCGGGTCTTCACCGGCAGCTCCTCCAGCTTCACGTCCTCCCGGGTGCGCTCCTCTTCGGAGAACCGGCCGCGGTAATGGTCCAGGGCCTCCTGCGTCAGGGTCTTCAGCGATACGCCCAGCACGTAGAGGAAGCCGCTCTCAGGGTTGCGGCTCACGCGGGTCATGTACAGGATGTTGGGGATCACGCTGGGCCCGTAGACATCGGCCACGTAGGTCCAGATGGCCTGCCCGGCCAGCGCGGCATCGTCGCCTTCCAGGCGGTTGAACTTCTGGAAGCGGCCGCTGAGCACCCCGTCGCGGATGCGGTCCTCCGAGCGGGCATCCCAGGGACCGGCGCAGTAGCCCACTAGGCCCTTGGTGTACCAGGCCGGCAGGTTCATCAGCGTGCTGTTCTTCAACACCTCGCGCCAGTTGCCGCCGAACATCATCTGGTCCAGCACCAGCTGCGCCACGCCGGAGCGCACCTGGCGGTCCAGCAGTACGTGGTCGCCCTCATTGTACACGAACACCTTGGTGCCCACGATGCGGGTGACCCCGCCCACGTTGTACTGCTCGTCGCCCGTGACGCCGATGTTGCTCTGGCGGAAGTCGCTCAGCGAGTTGTACACCACGAACTGGATGCGGTCGTCGATGGTGTAGTCGAAGAACTTCTCCATCTCCTTCTTGTGGCGCATGCCGCTGATGGAGACGTAGCGGGCCAGGTCGCGCCCGCCCTTGTAGAAGTAGGTCTCGATCTCGGGGAAGCGGTAGTACTGCCAGAGGAATTCCTTGTACTGCACACGGTTCTTGCCGAACTCCTGTTCGCTGCCATTGTAGAACTGGGCCCGCAGGGGCGTCAGCACGGACAGGGCCAGCAGGAGGAGCGCGGTTCGGATCCAGGGACGCACAGGGGGCGGTACGGCTACCTTTCGGCCGTCGTCGCGAAGTTCTAGCTTTTCCCCCGTGGTCCACATCGCCAAGTTCACCTTCAACCCGTTCCAGGAGAACACGTACGTGCTCCACTCAGGTCGGGAAGGCCTCATCATCGATCCGGGATGCTGGAACGCGGGCGAAGAGCACGAGCTGGAGCAGTGGCTGACGGAGAACGGCATCACCCCGGTGCGTCTTGTGCTCACGCACGCCCACATCGACCACGTGTTCGGCTGCGCCTGGCTGGAGAAGCGCTACGGCCTGCGGCCCGAGGTCCATCGGGCCGACCTCCCGATGCTGCGGGGCGCCCCCCAGGTGGGACGCCTGTACGGCACCCACTGCGACCCCGTGCCCGAGCCGGCCGCCTTCCTGGCCGAAGGCGATACCATCCGGCTTGGGGATGCCCGGTTGGACGTGCTTTTCGTTCCCGGCCACGCTCCGGGCCACGTGGCCTTCCACTGCGCGGAGCAGCGGTTCGTGATCGATGGCGATGTGCTCTTCCACCACAGCATCGGGCGCACCGACCTGCCCGGCGGCGACCTGGATACGCTCCTGCACAGCATCCGCACGCAGCTTTTCCCCCTGCCGGACGATACGGTGGTGTATTGCGGCCACGGCCCCGAGACCACCATCGGCGAGGAGAAGCGGGCGAACCCGTTCCTGCGGTAAGCTGCCAACGGGCAACCGGCAATGGGCAACTGCCAATTGGCGACCACCAATGGGCAACTACCTGCGCTCGTAGCTCGGGTTCAGCACCTTGTGCTTCTCGAACTCGTTGTTGCGTACCGGCACGCACTTGAAGCCCGTGGGGTAGCGCAGGAACAGGAAGCGCACACTGAGGATGATGGGGCGGTAGTCGCTGCTGAACCATTGCAGGGCCCCGAAGCGGCCGTCGTCGCCCGGCGCGATGCTGAAGATGGGCGTCTCCAGCGCGGGGATGATCAGGAGCCGCTGCGTCACCTTGAAACCATAGCCCAGCTTGGCGTGCACCTGGCCGATCAGCTCCGGCGGGAAGTCCTGCCGGTTCAAGGTCCCCACGCCGGCCGTATAGCTGCGCGAGGTGCCGAAACGGTAGTCCAGGTTGGCGCCCAGGCTCAGCTGGATGAACTGGTAGTCCTTGACCTGGAAGAGCTTGTTGGCGTTCACGTGTGCCGTGAGGTGCTGGTCGTTGAAGCGCCCCTCCCCCATCAGCTCCCCGATGCTGTCGCCCCGGACCAGCTTGCTGGTGAAGCCTTCCTTGCCCTTCAGCTGCTTGTAGGCGATCCCGAAGTCCCAGTAATCCAGGATCACCGGGTCGCCGGTGGCGATGAACCAGCCCGCCTCCAGGTAGAGGCCCAGGGCGCCATCGGGGTCGAAGACGGCCGTGTAGGTGGTGTCCGCGTTGCGGAAGACCTCTTCCTCCTTGTCGTTGAAGCGCGGCAGCGTGTAGGTGAGGCCCGGCGCGAAGTAGAACCCGCTGAGCCGCATGCGGTTGTCCGTGGGGAAGATCTCGGGCCGCTTCCGGTCGTAGAGCTTCTGGGCCACCGCTGAACAGGCGAGCAGCACGGCGAACAGGAGGGTGCAGGCGCGGACCATGGGCCAAAACAACGGCGGCAGGCCACCTTAGAACGGTCGAACGCGTCCGGAAGTGTCAACGTTCGTTCGTGGGATTCCCCCCGGGCGTCCGGGGAGCATTACCTTCGTCGTAGGTCATCCTCGATCCGTGGATCGTCAGCAGGCATACATCGTCGCGTTCGCTGCCTTCCTGTTATGCGGCACCGCCCGATCGCAGCAGGGCGAGCTCGACCCCACCTTCCCGGGCAACGGCCGTTTCACCGTCTCCCTGCCCGGCGCCGAATACCTCTCGGGCGTGGATCTGGCGGTGCAGCCCGACGGCGCCCTGCTGGTGGCCGCCACGGCGATGGTCGGCGGCATCGATCGTTTCGCGCTCCTGCGCTTCCATGCCGACGGCACCCCCGACATGGATTTCGGGAACAACGGCGTGGTGCTCAGCGATGGCGGCGGCCTGCACGAGGACGCCCACGGCCTGGCCCTGCAACCCGACGGCCATATCGTGGTGGCGGGCACGCGCTCCACGTCCCCGCAGGGCACGGGCAGCATCGTGCTGGTGCGGTATGATGCCACCGGCGCTCCCGACCCCGATTTCGGGAACGACGGCGTGGTGGTCACCAGCCTGCCCACCGGCTGGTCCGCGGCGGCGAACACGCTGCTGCTGGCCCCGAACGGCAAGCTGATCGTGGGCGGCACGGCCGAGCTCACCGGGGGCGACACCCAGGCCCTGGTGGCCCGCTACCAGACCTCGGGCGAGCTCGACGGGACCTTCAGCGGCAACGGCTATGCGAAATTCGGCCTGGGCTTCATGGGCGCGGGCTATTTCCGCGAGCAGGTCCAGGGCATCGCGGTCACCGAGGGCGGCGACATCATCGCGGTGGGCGGCTGCCTCATCCCCAATGCGCCCGGCGCATCGGCCTTCAAGATGAAGGTGCGCAGCGATGGCGACCTCGACGGCTTCGGCGGCAGCTACTTCTCCTGGACCGACGGCCCCAACTGGGCGAACAACGTGGTCCGCACGCCCGATGGCGATTACATGGTGGTGGGGCGCGGCACCAACGACGGTCCGCAGATGACCTACATGCACCTGCAGGAGGACGGCGACCAGCAGCAGAGCGGTGCGCTGATGATGATGGACCAGGGCCCGCACACCAGCGTGGGCCATGACGTGGCGATCGACGGCGACGGCCGGATGTACCTCTCGGGCACCATCGACGACGGGGGCGGCCACCACTTCGGCCTGGTGCGCATGGACGCGCAGTGCGGCGTGGATCCGGCCTTCGGCACCAACGGCCACCTGATCACCCCGATGGGCACCGACGGGCTGGCCGAGGCGCGGGCCGTGGCCGTGCAGCCCGATGGGCGCGTGGTGCTCATCGGCTTCGCCGTGTCCGACGGCCGCACCGAGCTGGCGCTGGCGCGCTACCTCACGGAATCCACCACGTCCGTGGCTTCGGTGGCCCCGGCCCCGGACCTCCACGTCTTCCCCAACCCGGCCACCGATCACCTCACGGTGGAGTACGACCTCCGCGGGAACGGCCCCCTGTCCCTGGAACTGGTGGATGCCGTGGGCCATGTGGTGGACCGTCCGCTGAGCGTCGTGTCCCGGAGCGCCGGACCGCAGCGCGAGACCTTCGCCCTGCCGGCCCTGGCCACCGGCACCTACCTGCTCCGCCTGACCGACGGGCAGGGCACACGCGTCACGCGCGTCGTGGTGAATTGATCCGGCTTCAGCTCCGATCGAGGAGCGCGAGCGCCGTGCGCTCCACCTCCTCGCTCTCCCACCGCGCTTCGATGTCCGGCAGGGCCAGCACCTGCTCCATGATGCGGTCGTGGCGTTGGCCTTCGCGCAGCGCGTCCTTGTAGGCGATGTCGCTGAACTTCACCTGGCTGTAGAGCGGCAGCCACTGGTCCGGATGCCGGGCCTGCAGACGCCCCTCGATCTTCTTCCGCAGGATGAAGCGGGGGTCGGCCACCAGGTCGCGCATCTCGACGAAGTTGCGCAAGCTGAGGTCGGCGATGGCGTCCCCGTTGGGCTTGCGCGCGGCGTTGTAGCGGCGCAGCACCTCGCCCATGTCCTCATCGCCCAGCTCGTCCAGCAGCTCGGCGAACACGCGGCAATCCTCGAAGCCAGCGTTCATGCCCTCACCGTAGAACGGCACGATGGCGTGGGCCGCGTCACCGATGAGGGCCACCTTGTCGGCATGCACCCAGGGGTCGCAGCGCACGATCACCAGGGAGCTCTGCGGGTTGCGCAGGTACTGCTCCGCGATATCGGGCACCAGCTGCACCGCGTCGGGGAACTGCTCGGCGAAGAACTTCCGCACCTGCGCCTCCTCCCGCACCGTATCGAAGCCGGGCGCCTGGGGCGTGGCGGTGTTGGGCATGAAGAGGGTGCCGGTGAAGCCGCCGTCCTGGTTGGCCAGGCCCATCATCATGAACCAGCGGCGGGGCCAGATGTGCAGGCACTGCGGATCGAGCTTGGGTGTGCCGTCGGCGTGGGCGGGGATGGCGATCTCCTTGTAGTCGTGCTCGATGTACTCCTGGCTGTAGTTGAAGCGGCCGTACATCATCTTGGCGCGCACCGCGCTGAAGGCGCCATCGCTGCCGATCACCAGGTCGGCCTTCACGCTGTGGGCGGCGCCGTCGCTCTCGCGGAAGAGGCAGGTGGCCGTCCCGAGGTCCACGTCCACGCAGCGCCGGTCGAAGTGCAGGGTGACGTTCGGCGAGCGCTCGGCCTCGCTCAGCAGGCGGCGGTTCAGCTCACCGCGCGAGACGGAATAGATGGCCTTGTCGTCGATGCTGTACGGCAGGCGCGTGGTGCGGCCGTCGCGGTCGTGCGTCATGCGGGCGTACACCGGCACCGTGATGCTGCGCACGCTCTCCTCCAGCCCGGCCGCGCGCAGGGCGGTCCAGCCGCGGTGGCTCACCACCAGGTTGATGGAGCGTCCCGCGTACACATCGGTGGTGCGGGGATCGGGACGGCGCTCGAACACGTTCACCGTGTGCCCGCGTCTGCCGAGGAAGACGGCCAGGAGGCTGCCCACCAGCCCGCCGCCGACGATGGTGATGTTCTTCATGCGTTCATGCCCACGTTCAAGGCCACGCACGCCGAAAGGATCTCCCCGCAGCGGAAGACGTCCTCGAAGCTGTTGTACAGCGGCACCGGTGCCATGCGGATCACATTGGGCTCGCGCCAGTCCACGAAGACGCCGCGGGCCGTCAGCTGGTCGAAAAGGCCGCGGCCCATGCCGTGCGCGAGGATGGAAAGCTGGCAGCCGCGCTGGGCGGTGTCGCTGGGCGTGATCACCTCCAGGCGGACGTCGTGCTTGGCGCCGACGTGGCGGACGGTGGCCTCCAGGTAGGCGGTGAGCTGTTCGCTCTTCGCGCGCAGCCGCTCGATGCCCGCGCGGTCGAACTGCTCCAGGGCCACGCGGTGCACGGCCATGGGCAGCACCGGGGCGTTGCTCACCTGCCAGCCTTCGGCGGTGGGCATCGGGGAGAACTCGGGGGCCATCCGGAAACGCGTGGCCTTGTCGTGCCCCCACCAGCCGGCGAACCGTGGCAGGTCGGCCTTCAAGTGGCGCTGGTGCACGAAGGCCCCCGCCACGCCGCCCGGGCCGCTGTTCAGGTACTTGTAGCTGCACCAGCAGGCGAAGTCGGCCTCCCACGCATGCAGCTGCAGGTGCAGGTTGCCCGCGGCATGCGCCAGGTCATAGCCGGCGAGCGCGCCCACGCGATGCGCTTCCTCCGTGATGCGCCGCATGTCGAAGGCCTGGCCGGTGTAGAAGTTGACGCCGCCGAAGAGCACCAGGGCCAGGGTGTCGTCCAGCTCCGCGATCCGGTCCAGGATGTCGGTGGTCCGCAGCGTGTGCTCACCGGCGCGGGGCGTCATCTCCACCAGCGCATCCTTCGGGTCGAGGCCGTGGAAGCGGATCTGGGAGGCCAGGGCGTAGGTGTCGCTGGGGAACGGCCGCTGCTCGCACAGGATCTTCACGCGCTTGCCGGCGGGGCGGTAGAACGAGACCAGCAGGAAGTGGAGGTTGCTGGTGAGCTGGTTCATCACCACCACCTCCTCGGGCAGCGCGCCCACCAGGCGAGCGGTGCCGGCGGTGAGCTCCTCGTGGTAGCTGTACCAGGGGTGCTTCGCCTGGAAATGCCCTTCCACCCCGAAGGCGGCCCAGTCGTCGAGCTCCTGCTTCAGCGCGGCGGCCGCGGCCTTCGGCTGGAGGCCGAGCGAATTGCCGGTGAAGTAGATCGCCGGGCGGCCGTCGTGCTGGGGGAACAGGAACTCATCGCGGAACGCGCGCAGGGGGTCCTGCTCGTCCATGCGGCGGGCATATTCCGCCGTGTGCTGGAATGTTGCGGACATGTGACCGGTGAAGCGCGCCAAAAGTAGGAGCTTCGCCACCCCGAGCGAACGACCTCCGACATGCTGCGACGCGAACGATCCGAAGCCCTGTACCAGGAAGCCCTGCACCTCTTCCCCGGCGGGGTGAACTCGCCCGTGCGAGCCTTCCGCTCGGTGGGCGGCACACCCCTCTTCTTCCAACGCGGCGAAGGCGCGGAGGTGGTGGATGCGGACGGCAACCGCTTCATCGACCTCTGCGGGAGCTGGGGCCCGCTGATCCTCGGCCACGCGCACCCCGCGGTGGTGGAGGCCATCACGCGCACGGCCGCCAAGGGCTCCTCGTTCGGCGCCCCCACCGAGGAGGAGAACACGCTCGGCCGGCTGATCGTGGACCACGTGCCCTTCGTGGAGCGCATCCGGTTCATGAGCAGCGGCACCGAGGCGGTGATGAGCGCCATCCGCCTCGCGCGCGGCGCCACCCGGCGCGACCTCGTGCTGAAGTTCGACGGCTGCTACCACGGCCACTTCGACAGCCTGCTGGTGAACGCCGGCAGCGGCCTCGCCACCTTGGGCACCTCCTCCTCGGCCGGCGTGCCGCAAGCCCTGGCGGAGCTCACCGTGGTGGTGCCGCTCAACGACCCGGCGGCCCTCGAGCAGGCGTTCGCCACGCACGGCGACCGCCTCGCCTGCGCCATCATCGAGCCGGTGCCCGCGAACAACGGCCTGCTGCTGCAGGACCGTTCCTTCCTGCTGCAGCTGCGCGAACTCTGTTCGCGCCACGGCGCCCTGCTGATCTTCGACGAGGTGATCAGCGGGTTCCGCGTGGGCTTCGGCGGCGCGTCCATGCTCTACGGCATCGTGCCCGACCTGGTGACCTACGGCAAGATCATCGGCGGGGGCATGCCCGTGGGCGCCTACGGCGGGCCCGCCGCGCTGATGAAGCTGATCGCGCCCGACGGGCCGGTGTACCAGGCCGGCACCCTCAGCGGCAACCCGGTGGCCATGGCGGCCGGCCATGCCCAGCTGACGGCCTGCCTGCGCCCCGGGTTCTATACGGACCTGGAGGCCCGCACGCGCACGCTCTGCGAAGGCGTGAACGCCCATGCCCGGCAGAAGGGCTACGCCTATGCCATCGACCACGTGGGTTCCATCTTCTGGGGCTTCTTCCAGGCGCGGTCGGCCGATGCGCGCAGCGCGCACGTCCAGCGCGCCGACGCCATCCGGCCCGGCAGCATGCGCACCTACGGGAAGCTGCACGCGGCGCTGTTGGAACGCGGGGTGTACGCGGCGCCCTCGGGCTATGAAGTGGGCTTCCTCTCCGACGCGCACACCGATGCGCACGTCACGCGCCTCGTCGAGGCGTTCCGCTCGGCGCTGGACGCGGTGCTGGGCTGAGGCTACACCAGCGTGGCGGCCCACGCGCACAGCGGCACCACCACCATCGCCCCGTCCACGAGCAGGGCGTAGTAGATCGGGTCGCGCACCGGCCGCGCCCGCACGACGAGAACGGCCGCATAGGCATAGCCGATGAGGAGGAGCCATTTGCCCTCCACGTACCCCAGGCGCTGCAGGAAGACGAGCTCGAACAGGGCCGAGCAGGCCAGCAGCAGCAGCGCGATGGCCTTGGCCCCGCGGATGCCGAAGACCAGGGGCACCGTACGCAGGGCGGGCGCATCGCTGGCCTGGTCGCGGATGTCGAACGTGATCGCCAGCGCCAGGATCAGCGGCACGCGCATGCAGGCCATGGCGGCCACGGTGAGGTCGGTGTGCCCGTAGGGGTCCAGCCGCACCGGCACCGCCACGGTGACCACCGCCCACAGCACCGCGATGAGGAAGGCCTTGACGAACGGGATGGAGCGCAGGCCGATGCCGGTGCCCTTCGCCGTGGTGAAGGGCGTGACATAGAAGAAGGCGAGCACGATGGCGGGCACCAGCCACGGCCAGGCCACGGGCCACAGCGGCCACAGCAGCACGAAGGCCGCCACGCCCGCAACGCCCACCAGCACGGTGAGCAGCCCGCGGTGGCGGTGGTACCACTGCAGGTTGGGATAGCGCACGTGCTCCGGGCCGCGCGCACGGGCCAGCCGCATCACGCCATAGGCGGCGTACGCGCCGAGGGCGGCCGCCAGGGCATAGCGGCCCACCGGCGTGCCTTCATGCAGGAAGAGGCCCGTCCACAGCGTCTGCGCCGCCACCGCCAGGGCGAGCCAGAGGTGGCCGTAGATCAGCCAGCGCAGCGCGGGGTGGCGGATCGGACCGGTCATCGGTCAGTACGTGTCCGGGTTGTTCGGGTTGATGATGAGCTGGCGCACCGCCAGCCCCACCGCGACACCCGCCGCAGCCGAGAGCAGGCAGCGCACCACGCGCTTGGGGCGCGCCGCCGCGCTGTAACCCGTGGCATAGATGGGGTCGCCCTCCATGTTGGGGTCGGTGATCGACCCGCGCGTCACGTTCACGCGGGGCCAGGCCATGGCCCCGGCATACACCGGCGGGATCAGCAGCGAGTTCACCTCCAGGTCGAGCCCGATGACGAGGCCTGCGCCGAGCACGAAGCCGCCGATCATCGGCAGGAGGGGCTTGTACCCCTTGCGGGCGTCGCGCTCCCCGTTCATGAACCAGCGCATCTCGGGGATGGTGTACTCATTGCCGAACGCGGGGTCCATGAAATACCAGATCCGTTCGTTGCCCGTGCTGTCGGTAACGCTGAACACGCTCTCGGTGGGCTCGGACCGCTCCACCATCCGCCGGCCCTTGGGCAGCAGGTAGCGGATCTCCAGGGTGCTCTGCGCGATCACCTTCGCCTGGAACTCCTGGCCGTTCATCAGGCTGATCTTGTCCTGCGCGGAGCAGGAGCCCACCAGCGCGGCGAGCAGGGCGACAAGGGGGAGGCGCATCGTTGCCGCGAAGATGGATCGGAAAACGGGACGATGGCCCTTCCCGGGGCGGGCCGCACGGGCCGACCGCGAGCGATGGTCCGTGCGTGGGGATGGGCCATGCCCCCGATCCTATCTTTGCGGCCCTTCCCAGAGACCGCATTCAACCATGGACCTTGTCACCTACCAGGAGCGCCACATCGGACCCAACGCACAGGAAACAGCCGCGATGCTGAAGGCCATCGGCGTGCCCACGCTCGACGCCTTGATCGACCGCACCGTACCGAAGGGCATCCGTTCCGCCGGCCCCCTCGGGGTCGAGGCCGCACTGACCGAGCGCGACCACCTGGACAACATGCGCGCCCTCGGGGCGAAGAACAAGGTCTTCCGCAGCTACATCGGCCTGGGCTTCAGCGGGACCATCACGCCGCCGCCCATCCAGCGCAACATCTTCGAGAACCCGGGATGGTACACGGCCTACACGCCCTACCAGGCCGAGATCTCCCAGGGCCGCCTGGAGGCGCTGCTGAACTTCCAGACCATGGTGAGCGACCTCACCGCGCTCCCCATCGCGAACGCGTCGCTGCTCGACGAGGCCACCGCCGCCGCCGAAGCGATGCTGATGTTCTACCACGCCCGCGGCAAAGAGCAGCAGGACGTCCACCGCTTCTTCGTGGACAAGGGCCTGTACCCGCAGAACCTGGACGTGCTGCGGACGCGCGCGGTGCCCGTGGGCATCGAGCTGGTGGAAGGTGACGCGCTGAAGGACCCCATCGACGGGTCGTACTTCGGCATGGTCCTGCAGTACCCCAACACCGAGGGCTCGGTGAACGACCACCGGGCCGTGGTGGCGAAGGCCAAGGCCGCCGGCGTGAAGGTGGCGGTATGCAGTGACCTGCTGGCCCTGGTGCTGCTGTCGCCTCCCGGTGAATGGGGCGCCGACGCGTGCGTGGGCAACAGCCAGCGCTTCGGCGTGCCGCTCGGCTATGGCGGCCCGCACGCGGGCTTCTTCGCCACCACGGAAGAGTTCAAGCGCCTGATCCCCGGCCGCATCATCGGCGTGAGCCAGGACCGCCGCGGCAAGCAGGGCCTGCGCATGGCGCTGCAGACGCGGGAGCAGCACATCCGCCGCGACAAGGCCACCAGCAACATCTGCACGGCGCAGGCGCTCCTCGCCGTGATGGCGGGCTCCTACGCGGTGTACCACGGGCCCGACGGCCTGAAGCGGATCGCGCACCGTGTGCACGCCCTCACGCGCAAGCTCCAGGAAGGCGCCAAGGCCCTGGGCTATGCGTCGGTGAACAACGGCTACTTCGACACCGTCTCCTTCATCCTGCCCGCCGGGACCACCGCGGCGAAGGTGAAGGCCGCCATGGAGGCCCGCGCGATCAACCTGCGCTACGCCGGCGAGCGCGTGAGCATCGCCCTGGACGAGACCACGCGTGAACAGGATGTGAACGATGTGCTCCGGGCGCTCGCCGAGGCCTGCGGCAAACAGGCGGTGCCCGTGCCCGGCGGCAATGGCGCCCCGCTGGCCGTGGCCACGGAACTGCAGCGCAGCTCGGACTTCCTCACGCATCCGGTGTTCAACTCGCACCGCACCGAGACCGAGCTGATGCGCTACCTGAAGCGCCTGGAGAACAAGGACTTCTCGCTCACCCACGGCATGATCCCCCTGGGCTCGTGCACCATGAAGCTCAACGCGGCGAGCACCCTGCTGCCGCTGACCTGGCCGGAATGGGCTGGCATCCATCCCTTCGTCCCGGTGGAGCAGGCGGCGGGCTACCAAGCGGTCTTCGCGGAGCTGGGTGATGCATTGGCCACCTGTACCGGCTTCACGGCCACGAGCCTGCAGCCCAACAGCGGCGCACAGGGCGAATACGCCGGCCTCCTCGTCATCCGCGCCTACCACGAGGCCCGCGGCGACAAGCACCGCACGGTGGCGCTGATCCCCTCCTCGGCGCACGGCACCAACCCGGCCAGCGCCGTGATGGCCGGCATGCAGGTGGTGGTGGTGAAGGCCGATGAGGAAGGCCACGTGGACGTGGCCGACCTGAAGGCCAAGGCCGAGCAGTACAAGGACACGCTGAGCTGCCTGATGGTGACCTACCCCAGCACGCACGGGGTGTACGAGGCGCCGATCAAGGAGATCACCTCCATCATCCACGCCAACGGCGGCCTGGTGTACATGGACGGCGCCAACATGAACG
>JAFDZF010000192.1 GCA_018267055.1 Bacteroidota bacterium | reverse complement strand
GCGGCGGTGATGCCGCACTTCTGGTAGCGGGCATAGGCCTGCGCCGCCCGCTCGCGGACGCCCGCATCGTCCTCCCCGGCCACCCAGCCGTCCAGGGCCGCTTTCAGCGTGTAGGCCTCGGGCGCCATCAGCCCGGTGGTCCACAGCAGCACGTGCGCTCCGCTCCGCGTCAGCGGCGCCGCGAAGAAGGAGCGGGCCATGCAGGCCAGCACCACCACCTCCGGATGCCGGCCGGGGGTGGGGGCTTCCACGTCGGGCGCGGCGAAGTCCATCAGGCCGTCGTGGCCCACGTAGGCCACCAGGTCCGCCGCGCCGCCGCAGCGCAGGGCCACCCCGTCCACCATCAGGTCCTCGGCACCGTTCCCGCCCGCGAAGCGCAGCAGGTGCTCCACCGTGGTCGCGATGCGGGCCCCGTCGTAGGCGTCGGCCACCAGGTACACATCGGCGGTCGCGTGCTTCCAGATCAACCGCTCCAGGATGGGACCGCCCGGAGCCGCCACGGCCCCGCAGCGCTTCCAATCGGCGCTCTTCGTGAAGTAGGTCCGCACCCCGAAGGCCGCGCCCCAATACAGGTTGTGCGCGGGATCGCGGCCGTTGCCGAGGATCTTGGGCACGGGCACGATGCCCTGGTGCTCGTTGTCGCAGAGGGCCACCAGCACGTGCACCACGCGGGGTGCCGCGTCCAGGGGAACGGACAGCAGGATGGACAGCAGAGGCAGGAAGGTGCGCAGGCGGGTCGTCATGCCCAGGGAATGCGCACCGGCGGGCGAGGGAACGCTCAGCGCATGTCGTTCACCTCCACGCCCGGGAACTTGCTCTTGTCGAAGGCGAAGAGCGCGTCCACGAGCTCGGCGTTGGGGGTGAACTTCTTCAGGATGTAGGTCACCACGTTGCCGTCCTTGTAGTACATCTCCACGCTCTTGGGCTCCAGCTTGTTCTTGTCCACCACCAGCACCACCGTGTGGTAGGCTTTCTTGGCGGGCTCCAGCGGGAAGAGCTTGATGGTCTGCACCACCGTGCCGGCGGCGTCGGGCTTCTCGCTCACGAACTGGCTCTTGAAGCCCTTCTCGTAGACGTTGAAGAGGTTGGCCGGGTCCAGCGTCTCGTCCATCTCCTTGGGGTCGCTGATGGACACTTCGTTGCTCTTCTTGCTGTAGGTCCACAGCGCGGCGCCGTCATTGATCACCGTGTTGTCGGACAGGGTGAGGCGGAACTTGCGGCCCTTCACCTTGATGTTGCCGTCCTGCTTCACGTCCAGCTTGCTGGCGGTGTTCACCAGGCGGCTGCTGAAGTCCGCGTCGAAGCTGGTGTAGGTCTTGTTCTTCGCGATCAGCTTGTCCACGATGGCCTTGCTCTTGGGGTCGTCCTGGGCGGAGGCGGACAGGCCGAGCACGGCGGCGAAGAGGAACAGGAAGGTTTTCATGCGGGGCAAAAGTAACCGGCCCCTGGCAAGGCACGTGCCAGTGTGTGGACCGCGGCGGGCGGGGGTCCGCGCCCGCTGCTTCAGGCGGTCGTATCGCGCTCGTGCGTGGGCGGCTTCAGCATGGTGCCGGTGCAGTTCGGCGCGCCGCAGCGGCAGGCCCAGATCTTCTTCAGCCGGGCGGTGTAGGGCACGTCGAAGGCGATCCCGTAGTCATAGGTCAGCTCCTCGCCCTTGCGGATGTCGCGGAGCGCCTCGATGATCACCCGGTCCTTCTTGCGGTCGGTGGGGTGGTCGTGCAGGTAGGGGATGCAGTTGGGGGCGCAGCTGTGATTGATCCAGCGGGCGCTGTTGCCGCCGGTGCCGGCGTCGATGATCCAGTCCTCGTTCAGGGTGAAGAGGAAGGTGTGGCCCGAGTACATCTCGTCGTGCCAGGCGTCGGCCTGTTTCGGGGTGATGCGGCGGCCCTTGTACTCGATGAGCTGCGTGCCGGCAGGGATGTCCTGCGCGGCGAACACGCCGTTGCCGTGGATCTTCGACCGGCGGGTGACGATGAGGCGCGGCATGGCTCAGGCGGCCGAGCGGCCTTTGCGCGTGGAACGCAGCATGGTGCCGGTGCAGTTCGGCGCGCCGCAGCGGCAGGCCCACAGGGCCCGCTCCGCGTCCGTGATCCGCTCGTCCGTGGTGATGCCGTAGTCGTAGGTCAGCTCCTCGCCGGGCGCGATATTGCGGAGCGCCTCGATCTCCACCCGGTCCTTCTTCGGGTCGCCGCCCTCGTCCTCGATCACGAAGGCTTCGCAGTTGGGCGCGCAGCCGTGGTTGATCCACTTCGCGATGCCGCCCCGCACGTTCCCGTCGATCACATAGGTGTCGTTCAGGATGAAGAGGAAGGTGTGGCCGTTGTCCTCCCCGCCGTAGATGTCATCGGCCACTTCGTGCGTGAGCAGGCGGCCGGTATAGCGCACCACGGTCTCACCTTTCTTGATCGGCGCCGTGGCGAACACACCGTTGCCATGGATCTTCGAGCGGCGCCGGGCGATCTTGTCGGACATGGGGAAGGGTAAGGGGCCGCGAAGCTACGATCCCGGGCTTCGCTTTGCGGGGATGGCCGGAGAACGTGGCGCGTGCACCTTCCACTCCTAGGGTTTTGCTGCGGTGAGCGCATACACCATCGGCAGTTTCCCCTCGTGCCCCTGGATGCGGAACAGGCCGTCCTCGCCCCGTATCGTGCGGGCGAAGCAGTCGAAAGGCGAGCCGTCCAGCTCCACGAACCGCTCCAGCCGCAGGCCGGCCGCGAGCAGGGCCCCGAGCACTTCGCCCAGGTCGTGGTTCCACGCATGCGAGGTGAGCTTGATCGGCGCCGATCGGTCGGCGTACGTGCCTTCCTCCTGTTCCGTGATGGTCGCCCGGTTGAAGTAGGAGTAGGCGATGTGCTCGAAGCCGTTGTCGAACATCCACACCACAGGGTGGAACTCCACGAAGACGAGGCGGCCGCCGGGCTTCAGGTAGCGCGCGATGTTGCCGGCCCAGGGCCCCAGATCGGGCAGCCAGCCGATGGTGCCGTAGCTGGTGAGGACGATGTCGGACCGCCCGAACAGCTCCGGCCGTGGGTCGAGCACGTTGCCTTGGATGAAGTCGACCTGCTGCCCGCAGCGCCGGGCCAGCTCCCGGGCTTCGGCGATGGCCACGTCCGACAGGTCGAGGCCGGTGGCGCGGGCGCCCAGGCGCGCCAGGGAGATCGTTTCCTGGCCGAAGTGGCACTGGAGGTGCAGCACGTCCAGGCCCCGCACATCGCCCAGCAGTTCCGACTCAATCGGGGTGAGCGAGCTGCGGCCCGCGATGAACCCTTCCGTGTCGTAGAACGCGGAGCCGACGTGGTACTTGGTGCGCGCGTTCCAGAACGCGCGGTTGGTCGCGAAGAGGTCTTCGTGCGGCATGGGCGTGAAGATCGGGCCTTCGGCCCGAGCGGACGCTTCCGCGCCTAGAAGTAGGCCTGGCACACGATCACCGCGGTGATCACGCAGATCAGGTCCACCAGCAGCATCACGCCCAGGGTGTAGCGGCTGTCCTTCACGTTCACGCTGCCGAAGTAGAGCGCCACCACATAGAACGTCGTCTCCGCCGCGCCCTGGAACAGGCATGAGAGCTGGCCGGTGAGGCTGTCGGGCCCGTACGTGCGCATAGCGTCCAGCATGAAGCCGCGCGAGCCGCCGGCGCTGAAGGGGCGCATCAGCGCCACGGGGATGGCGTCGATCACCTGCTTGTCCACGCCCACCAGCGCCATCACCCGGCCGATGCCTTCCATCACCACGTCCATCAGGCCGCTGTTGCGGAAGATGCTCAACGCGGCCAGCATGGCGATCATGTAGGGCAGCACGCGCAGGCCGGTGGTGAAGCCGTCCTTCGCGCCGTGGATGAAGGAGTCGAACAGGTTGGTGCCCTTCGCCGTGAAGTAGCGCTCGAAGAGGAAGGCATAGCCCACGATGCCGGCGATGATCACCAGCAGCATGCCGTTGCTGAGGTTGTCCGTGAAATGGAACTTGGCCACGCCCGTCAGCCCGGTGATGTAGGCCATCAGCCCGCCGATGAGCCCGCTGATGGCCAGCACCGCCAGCATCACCGGCCAGCGGAACAGGTTGATGCGCTGCCGCGCGCCCACCAGGAAGAGGGCGGCCAGGGTGCCCACGAACGAGGTGATGATGCAGGGTACCATGATGTCGGCCGGGTTCGCCGCGCCCTGCGCGGCGCGGTAGCCGATGATGCTCGTGGGCAGCAGCGTCAGGCCCGCCGCGTGCAGGCAGAGGAACATGATCTGGCTGTTGGTGGCCCGCTCCTTCACCGGGTTGCTCTCCTGCATGCTCTCCATGGCCTTCAGGCCGAAGGGCGTGGCCGCGCTGTCCAGGCCGAGGAAGTTGGCGGCGAAGTTCAGCGTCATGAAGCCGTAGGCCGGGTGGTCCGGCGGCAGGTCGGGAAAGATGCGCCGGAAGATGGGCGCGAGCAACCGCGCCACCTTCTCCATGGCCCGCGCGTCGATCAATAGGTTCAGCAGGCCGCAGAAGAAGGTGAGGTAGCCGATCAGCGGCAGCCACAGCTCGGTGATGGTGCTGCGGCACGTCTGGAAGAGCCCGTCGGCCGGCTGTTTGCCGATGCTCACCCGCACCGTGCCGCTTTCGGTGAGCGTGAAGAGCGTGTCGCCGTGCTGCATGCTGCCGCCTGCGCGGAGCTCCGCCAGCAGGACCGCAGCCACGCTGCCGCTGTCGTGCTCGGCCACCACGAAGGCATCGCCCTGCTTCCCGTTCACCAGGCCGCCCAGCGTGTACTGCCGGCCCGTGGCCAGCATCGCCAGCACGTGGACGATGCTGAGCAGGAGGATGAAGGTCCAGAAGCGGCTGAGGGCCATGCCTGCAAAGCAGCACGGGGATCGGCCAGTTCCGTGCACCGGGGCGCACGGATGGTGAACAGCCGGATGTGGGGAAGACCGTGGTGGACGATGCGGGATGAAGGACCGACGCTGCGGCGGATCTCGGCAACCTTGGTGTTCGCGCCCCGTCTTACCACCGCTTCACGCGCCTTGGATGATCATTCGCGATCACAGCTCCGTTCCCCCTCCCTTGCGTCTTCTCCTCCTGCCGCTCCTGCTCGTCGTTGCCTCTTGCTTCGGTCAATCCGACTCGTGGACGCGCAAGAACGATGTGGCCTACAACGGCGTGGATGGGCCCCGCATCGGTGACGAGGCGACCGCCTTCGCGATCGGGGATACCGGTTATGTGATGGACCGGAGCGGCCGGCTCTGGGCCTACGATCCAACGGGGAACACCTGGGCCGCGCGTTCGCTGTGCCCGGGCGGTCCCGCCGGTGCGCTCGCCGTGGAGTTCAGCATTGGCGGCAAAGGCTATGTGTGCGTAACGTCGGGCACGGCGGTCACCTGGGAGTTCGATCCGGTCGCCGGGTCGTGGACGGCAAAGGCCTCCTTTCCCGGACCGACCCGCAGCGCCGCCTTCGGCTTCGCGATCAATGGGAAGGGGTACGTGACCGGCGGCCTGGGAACGCCCACGTACAAGAAGGACCTCTGGTCGTTCGACCCGGTGGCGAACGCGTGGACGCAGCT
>JAFDZF010000191.1 GCA_018267055.1 Bacteroidota bacterium | reverse complement strand
GCCGGTGGCCTCCTGCGGCCGGCCTTCGAACAGGGGCACCTGGTGCCGGAAGCGGCCGCCGTCGAGCAGGAAGAGCCCATCGTTGGTGCTCACCACCGGCCGGCCCTGTGCGTCCAGGTCGATGCGGTAGGCGCTCACCTCCGGATGTCCGCTGGAGGTCGGGCCGTCATAGAGCGGTATCGCCTCCAGGCCGGGCATGCCGGGGTCGTGCACGCTCAGCCCCTGGCGGGTGCCCACCCAGATGCGGCCGGCATCGTCGCGCAGGAGGCAGCGCACCCGGTCGTCCGCGAGCGAGCGGCGGTCGGTGAGGTGGTGCGTGATGGTGCGCACCGCGCCGCTCTCGAGGTCCACGAGCGCAAGCCCTTTGGTGCGCAGGCCCACCAGGGCGTGGCGGTCGTCCAGCCCGACGAGGCACGTGCCTTCGTCCGGCAGGGGATGCCAGCGGGTGGACGCGGCCGGGGCGGTAAGCGGCCGCACCGCGAGCTGCGGTTGCCAGCCCACACCGCAGAGGCGATCGCCGATTCGTGCGATGTCGCTGGTGGTCTGCTCGCCCGGCCCGCTCGGGAAGAGGAGGTCGTCGAGCACGCGTCCGCTCGCGCGGTCCACGATGGACCGGTGGTGCCCGATCAGGAAGCTCACGGCCAGCCGCCGGTCGTCGATGGCTTGGATGGTGTGGCACCAGTCCGTCGAGGGCGCCACGCGTGCCGCCGCGTTGGCGGGCGACAGCGGCCCCGTGCCCGGCCAGCAGCTGAAGCGGCCGGTGCGCTTGTCCATGAACAGCACCGGCACCTGCTCCGCGCCGATCATCAGCGTGGTATCGTTCAGGTCGAACAGGCACAGGAGGCGGTCCGTGGCGATGGACGTGCTGTCGCGCTCATCGTGGCGGTAGGCCCGTACGCTCCCGTCCGGTGCGATGCGGGCGAGGCCCCCGTTGCGCGTGGCCGCCCAGCAGATGCCCGCGGCATCCACCAGCACGTCGCTCACCTGCTCTCCGCCGAGCCCATCGCCGCGGCGCCAGGTCCGCACGTGGTTGCCGTCGTACTTGTTCAGGCCGGCCTCGGTGCCGATCCAGAGGAAGCCGTCGCGGTCCTGGTAGAGGCAGTCGATCGTGTTGTCGGTGATGCCTTCCGCCGTGGTGATCCGCGCGAAGGTGAACGCCGTGTCGGCCGCGGGAGGCTGGGCGCACAGGAGCGGCGCGCAGAGGCCGAGGACGAGGGGGAGCGGGCCGCGTGCGGTGCAGCGCATGCGGCAAGGTAGAACGCGGCGGTGCGCCTACTCCACCGTCACCGGCATGTCCTTGGGATGTTTCACCGAGTAGGCGAAGCCGAGCTTCTTCGTGCCCTTGGGCTCCAGCCGCATGTTCCAGGTGAGCTGCCCGGTCCGCGTATCCGTGCGCGCGCCGCCGGCGTCCTCCAGCTTCACCTCGATCTCGCTGCGCGGGCTCAGCGGGTATTGGTCGCGTACTTCCAGGTCCACGGCCGTGCCCTTCGTGTTGCGCACCGTGATGTCCCAGCCGATGTCGAGGGTGCGCTTGCCGCTGAGCGCGCCCTTGTCATTGGTGCTCTTGCGCTTCACGCGCTCCACCGTCACGCCCTTGTCCCGCCCGAGCGAGATGTCCAGCGTGTCCTGCGGACGGCTCAGGTCCAGGAAGGAGCGGCCCACGAAGGTGCCCTCGAAGAACACGTTGGCCTGGCCCGGCAGCAGGTCGAGGTCCTCCCAGCCCGTGGTGCGCGCATAGAGGAAGGCGTCCTTGTCCAGCTTCGGGGTGCAGTAGTGCTTGTACAGCGCGGGGATGGAACGGGTGCGCACGCCCACGGTGTGCGGGAGGCCGTCCGTCGGCACGCTGAACGGCGCATCGATGGTGAACTCCACCGTGGTGGTGTTGTACACCACCGTGTTGCCCACTTCCGTGATGGCGGGTGCGAACGTGTCGAGGCGGCTCGTCCCGGGCTGTTCCGGGGCGGGCATCTTCGCGTCCTCCATCGAATAGGCGTCGGCATAGGCCTTGTTCTTCCGGCCGCGGCCGGCCGCCATGACCTCCAGCACATAGGGCTGCTGCAGCACCCAGGCGGTGAGCTGCGGCATGGTGCCGCCCAGGGTGGGGTTGCCGCTGCTGAGGGCCAGGTCGACCTTGTCCCAGGCCTCACCGGTGTTGTTCACGATCTCGGCCTTCATGCCCAGCTCGATGGGCCCGCTGGTGTTCCTGGCCCGCAGGTCATAGGCGGGAAGCCAGCCGGCGGTGGGGACGAAGTAGGCGAGCGTGAAGCTGGCGGCCGTTCCCTCGGGCGCATCGATCTCCACCACCACTTCGCTGGTGGGGCGTGGCGCTCCGCCCTGCATCTGCGCCAGTTGCTGCTGCAGCTTGTCCATCTCGGCCTGGATCGCCGTCAGCTTCTCCTGCTGGGCCTGCCAGCCGGCTTTCACCGCCTTCATGCGTTCGCGCACGTAGTCGTTCACCGCCTGCAGCTGCGCCGCGGTGATGCCGCTCTGCTGGCCGCTGATGGCGGTGTTCTTCCCCAGCAGCTGCTCTTCGTTCTCCCACACTTGCTGGAGGCCGCGCTCGGTGGCCCGGTCGTGCTCGTACTGCTTGATGCGCGCCTGCAGCTCCTCGATCTCCTTCCGCTTCGGCGGCTCGCTCAGGTAGTTGATGCGGTGGTTCACCGAGAGGATGCTGAAGCCGCCCTTTCCGTTCACCTGGATGCTCTGCGGATCCAGCTGCTCGCTGAGGCCGGTGAAGATGACCGTGGTGCCGCCCGCGGGGACGGGCGCCGCGGCGGTGCGCGATACCTGGGCGCCGCGCAGGAACACCTTGGCCGCGGTGACCTTGCTGGGGATGCTCTGCTCCTTCGCGGAGGCCAGGAGCGTGAGGGAGAGGAAAAGGCCGAAGAGGGGGATGCGGGTGGACATGAGGGGTGAGGGGTGTTGGACCCCCACCGCGGACATGGTCGATGGGCGGGGGCCGATCGCCCGTACACGCCGGGCCGCCCCGGGTTCATTCCAGCCGCACGTCGGCCTCCTTCGGGTACTTCACGCTGTAGCTGAAGGCCCAGGTGCGGTCGGTGCGGGGGGCCAGGGTCTGGCGCCAGGTGAGGAAGCCGCGCGGGCGGTCCACCTGGGCGCCGCTGCCCTCCGTCAGCTCCACCTCGATTTCGCTGCGCGCGGCCACGGGGAACTGGTCGGTGATGATGAGCTCGATCGCCTGCGCCTTGTTGTTGCGCACGCCGATCTCCCAGGCGATGCGGTCGGTGCGCTTGCCGCCCACGGTCTGCTTCTGGCTGAAGTCCTTGCGCTTCGTCCGCTGCACCCGCACCCCCTGATCGCGCCCCAGCGAGAGGTCCAGCGTGTCGCCCACGACGGACGGGTCCAGCTCGCTTTCCCCCACGTACGTGCCCTCGAAGTAGACGTGCGCGGGCCCGGGCAGCAGGTCCATCGTTTCCCAGCCGGTCACCTTCGCGAAGAGGAAGGCGTCGAGGTCGAGCTTCGGCGTGCAGTAGTACCGATAGCGCGCCGCCAGCTGTTCCTCGCGCACGCCCACGCTGTGGTTCTGCCCGTCGCTCGGGATGGTGTACGGCACCTGGATGGCGAACTCGAAGTCGGTGGTGCGGGCGATGGCCTGGACGGATGGTGCCAGGCGCTGGTCGCCATGGCTCGCAGCGCCTCCGCCGACCGCGATGCCGTCGACGTAGTAGGCGCCTTCCCCCGTCCGGCTTCCCCGGATGCCGATCGTGCCCGGGGCCACGTCCATGTATGCGGACAGGTCGCTTCCCGCGTCCGGAAGCTTTTCGATCATGAGCGGGGCCATCCGGGAGACGGCCACGCGCTTCTCGCTCACGATCGCCACCGTGCTCAGTTCCGTGCCATCGACCGAGAGCGCCTGGTTGATGGTGCTGCCGCTGATGGGCGTTCCCTGGGTCTTGTAGCCCACGTAGGTGAAGCGCAGCGAGCGCCCGCCTTCCGGGACGGCGATGGCGTAGTACCCGTCCATGTTGGTCGTTGTCCCGTTGATCACCTGGCCCTGGTCATCGATGAGCGCCACGGTGACGAAGGGCAGCGGCTCTCCCGTGCGGTCGTCCCGCACGATCCCCCGCACGTCGTGGACGCCCGGACGGTAGGTGCGTGTGTTGGCCGCCGCCACCGGCCGGGCGCGTGCGCCGTAATCGAGCAGCCAGGTGTTCAGCACGGGCATCGCCGCCCCCTTGCCCGGATCGCCGGAGCTGAGCGCCAGCGATACGTCGTCCCAGGCCTCGCCGGTGTTCTGGTACACGAGCGCCTTGTAGGTGAGGCCCAGCGGCCGGGCCACATCGTTCACGCGGATGTCGTAGCTCGGGCTCCAACCCGCGGAGGCCACCAGGTACTTCAGCGTGAACCGCGCTTCCACCGCCGCCGTGCAGCTCACTTCCACCACGACCTCGCTCGTGGGCGACGGCCGCTTGCCCTTGAGCCGGGTGAGCTGCAGCCGGAGCTTCGACAGTTGCTCATTGAGCTCCTTCACGCGCTTCTGCTTCGTGAGCGTGCCCAGCGCGATGGCTTCCAGGCGCTGCTGCATGTAGTCGCTCGTGGTGCGCAGCTGCTCCAGCGATGCGCCGTGGTCGCCGCCCACCACGTCGTTCTTCACCAGGCGGTCCTGCTCCTTCGCCATCACGGCGATCAATGCGTTCTCCCGCGCGAGGTCGCCCTCCATCGCCTCGACCCTCTCCTCCAGCTCCTTCACGTCGGCGCGGTCCTGTTTCTCTTCATGGTGGTCGAGGCGGTGCGTCACGCTGAGGATGGTGAAGGCGCCCTGCCCGTTCACCTGGATGTTGGCGGGGTCGGCCTCTTCGCTCAGGCCGGTGAACACGATGGTGGAGCTTCCCGCCGGCAGCGCGGCCTTGCCCGTGCGCGTGATCTCCGCGCCGGAGAGGAAGACCTTGACGGCGCTGATGGTGGTGGCGGTGGGCAGCTCCTTGGCGGCGAGCAGGGTGCCCAGGGCCAGGAACAGGGACAGGAGGGTGCAACGGATCATCGGTGAGGGATCTGATGGTCGAAGGATGCAGGCGGACGCACGATCGCACAACGCGGATCCGCACCGATCCGTCCGCCGGCCATAGCGCGACGGGCATCGGCCGATGCCGATCGGCGAACGGCTACCGGTGCAGGGCGGCGCCCTGGCCCTGTCCCCAGAGCTGGAACACCATCAGCGTCCACAGCAGCTTGCGGTGGTTGGCGCGTCCGCTGAAGTGGTCGTCCATCAGGCGGCGCACGTAGGCCGGCTCGAACAGGCCTTCGCGCTTCAGCCGGTCGGTGGCCAGGAGCGCTTCACACAGGGGCCGCAGCTCGCGCCGCAGCCAGTGGCTCAGCGGGATGCCGAAGCCCTTCTTCGGCCGGTCGATGATGGCGTCGGGCAGCTTGCCGCGCATCGCCTGCTTCAGCAGGTACTTGCCGTCCGCGCCGCGCCGCTTCAGGCGGTCGGGCAGCGTGTTGATGAACTTGACGACCTCCACGTCCAGGAACGGCGCGCGCACTTCCAGCGAGGTGTACATGCTGGCGCGGTCCACCTTGAAGAGGATATCGTCCGGCAGGTAGGTGCGCAGGAAGGTGAAGATCGTCTCGTTGAGCCCCCCATCGGCCCAGGGCGAGCCGTGGAGCAGTTCATCGATCGGCTCCAGGCCGTGCGCGCCGTGCAGCGCATGGCGTACGTCGGCCGTGAGCAGCCGCTGCTTCTCCGCCGGCGTGAAGCTGCCGAGCCACAGCGTGTTCACGTGCTGCGGGCCCTGCTCGAAGCCGCGGAGGAACTGCTTCACCTTGAAGTCGAAGGAGATGTTCGCGTCGCTGGCGGGCAGCAGGCCGGCGAGGCGTTGCAGCCCGCGGATGGCGCCGTGGGGCAGGGCGGCGAACGGCTTCCGGTACCGGTCGGCGGTGAAGGTGGGGTAACCGGCCAGCAGCTCGTCGCTGCCGTCACCGCCGAGGCATACCGTGACGTGCTTCCGGGCGAAGCGGCTGAGCAGGTGCGTGGGGATCAGCGAGGCGTCCGCGAAGGGCTCGTCCAGCGTGGCGTACAGCGGTGGGATCAGGTCGAGGCCGTCCCGCTGCGTCAGCACCTCCACGTGGTGCTGCGTGCCCAGCCGCTCCGCCACCAGCCGAGCGTATGCGCGCTCGTCATAGCTCGCCTCCTCGAAGCCGATGCTGAAGGTGTTGATGCGACGGCCCGCGGTCCGCTGCGCATAGTAGGCCACCGCGCTGCTGTCGATGCCGCCGCTGAGAAACACGCCAAGCGGTACGTCGCTCATCAGGCGGCGCTCCGTGGCGCGCAGCAGGGCCTCGTCCAGCCGCGCCACGGCCTCCGCCTCGCCGATCGGCCGCTTGGTGAGGTCGATGGCCCAGTACGGCTTGTCGTGCAGGATCCGCCCGCCCTTCACCACCAGGCAGTGCCCCGGCGCGAGCTTGCGCACCCCCGCCGCGATGCTCCGTGGAGCGGGCACGTACTCGAAGGTGAGGTACCGGTCCAGCGCGACAGGGTCGAGGCGGCGCGGGACCGCCGGGTGCGCCAGCACGGCCTTCAGCTCGCTGCCGAAGACGAAGGTGCCGCCGGCCTCCGCATAGTGCAGCGGCTTCTTGCCCATGCGGTCGCGCGCCAGGAAGAGCTCGCCGCTGCGGGCGTCGTGGAGGGCGAAGGCGAACATGCCGTTGAGCATCGGCAGCATGGCCGCGCCGTGCTCCCGGTAGAGGTGCAGCAGCACCTCCGTGTCGGACCGCGTGCGGAACGTGTACCGGCCCGTGCGGAGCAGCGCCTCGCGCAGCGCCTGGAAGTTGTAGATCTCCCCGTTGAACACGATGGTGAGCTCGCCGCTCGCGTCGGACATTGGCTGGTCGGCCCCGTGGCTGAGGTCGATGATGCTCAGGCGCGCATGCGCCAGCGCCGTGTCCTGCTTGTGCACCGCGGCCTGGAGGTCGGGGCCGCGGTAGGCGATGCACGCGATCATCCGCCGCGCGTCCTCCAGCGTGCCCTGCCCTTGGGAACCGGCGATGCCGCACATGGTGCTTCAGGCGCGTTTCACCCCGCCGAACTTCCAGGAGTTCCCGTTGCGGAAGATGATGTAGGTGCTGGACGGGTCGATGCCTTCGGTGTGCAGCCATTCCGCCACGGTCCGCTGGCGGAGGTAGACCGTCCGCGGGGTCACCAGCTGGTCGAAGGCCACGTGGCGGAAGAAGAGGAAGCCGCGCTGCGCGATCCACAGCGAGTAGTCGTACAGGGGCAGCGCGCGCAAGGCCTTCCAACGCAGGGCGCTCAGGGCCTTCGCATAGAGGAAGTACGGCACCACGAGCGGCGTGGCGATGAAGTATTTGGTGCACCACCAGGGCAGCGCGGACGCCACGCGCCGGATGGGGTCCACGATCCAGCGGACCACGCCGTTGCCCTCGTGGGCATAGACCCAGCAGTGGAACCGGCCGCCGGGCCGCGTGTTGCGCAGCACCGCCTCGAAGCCGGTGCGGGGCTCCTTCAGGTGGTGCAGCACGCCGATGCAGTACGTCAGGTCGGCGGGCTCATCGGCCGTGTAGGTGGTCAGGTCGTGCTTCACGATGCGGTAGTTCCGGGCGCCCGCCCGCACCATGTTGCGCTCGGCCATCTGCACGGAGTCGCCCAGGTCCACGCCGATTAGCTCGCGCGGTCCCCATTCGCTCAGGTGCGTCAGCAGGTTGCCGCCGCCGCAGCCGAGCTCCACCACGCGCCTGCCCTCCACGTCCTTCCGCGTCAGCGGGGCGAACCATTCCTCGAACTGCGCCGCGCTGTACACGGAGCCCTCGGGCAGGTGGTTCCACGACGTGGCGAAGGCGTCGGCCGTGCGCTGGTCCTTCCGGGTGTCGGCCATCAGGGCTTGGTGAACCGGTATTCGATCTCCTCGAAGCCGCCGACCCAGAAGCACCAGAGCCGGCTGCAGGCCAGGGGGCTCAGGTTGGCGAAGAAGTCCATCACCGCGCCCACCACCCGCATCACGGCGATGGTGGCCCGGCCCACGCCCAGGTGGGGCAGCAGGTGGAAGAACGCGAAGTAGTGCAGCTCCATCTTCCGCAGCGTGAAGTGCACGCCGAAATAACCGCTCTTGGTGAAGGTGGGGTCGAAGTACTTGGGGAAGGTGACGTCGAACCCGGCCTTGTGCTCGGCATGCGTGAAGCCCCGGCTGAAGTGCGGCACCTTCACGGTGAGGGTGCCGCCGGGCTTCAGGATGCGGTGCAGCTCCTTCATCACCACGAACGGCCGGTCCAGGTGCTCCAGCACGTGCGAGGCCAGCACGTGGTCGAAGGACGCGTCCGGGAACGGATAGGGGAACACGTTCAGGTCATGCTGCACGTCGATGTCCACATGATCGTGGAAGTCCACGTTCACGTAGCCTTCCTTGATGTCCTCGCCGCACCCGAGGTTGAGCTTGCGTTCCATCTACAGGTTGGTCGTTTCGCGGATGCTGAACGGCGTCCGGCGCTGGGTCTCGAAGTACACGCGCATCAGCAGCTCCGCCAGCACGCCCATCAGGATCATCACCACGCCCACCACGAAGAACATCATGGTGATCACCGGCAGGGGCGTCTCCACCAGGTCCTTCTGCCCGGTGACCTTGAAATAGGCCGCCAGCGCGCCCGCCAGGAAGGCCACGAGGAAGCTCAGGAAGCCCGCGCCGCCGAAGAAGTGGATCGGCTTGGTCATGTACTTGTCCAGGAACTTGATCAGCAGCAGGTCCAGCATCACCTTGTAGGTGCGGAAGAGGCCGTAGTTGCTCTTGCCGAACCGCCGCGGGCGGTAGTTCACCGGCAGCTCGCCCACCTTCCCGCCCTGCCAGCTGCAGTAGACGGGGATGAAGCGGTGCATCTGGCCGTAGAGCGCCACGTCCTTGATCACCTCCTGCCGGTAGGCCTTCAGCGTGCAGCCGTAGTCGTGCAGCGGCACCCCGCCGATGGAGCTGATCAGCCGGTTGGCCAGGAGCGAGGGCAGCTTGCGCGTGAGGAACTGGCCCTTCCACCGGTCGCGGCGCCAGCCGCTCACCACGTCGTAGCCTTCGTCCAGCTTGCCCAGCAGGCGCGGGATGTCCGCCGGGTCGTTCTCCAGGTCGCTGTCCATCAGCACGATCACCTCGCCCCTGGCGTGCTGGATGCCCGCGTGGATGGCCGCCGTCTGGCCGAAGTTGCGCTTGAAGGCGATCGCCTTCAGCCGCGGGTCCTGGGCGCTGAAGG